>JAGPJJ010000109.1 GCA_018054505.1 Prevotella sp. | reverse complement strand
TAGCTGATAGCTGTTACAATTTATTATTGGCAAGTTCCATTAAGTATTTACCATATTCATTTTTCAGCATTGGCTTAGCATCTTCTTTTAGTTGTTGAAGGTCTATCCAACCTTGTCTGTAAGCAATCTCTTCAAGGCATGCAACCTTCAATCCTTGACGTTTCTCAATGACTTCTATAAATGTACTTGCCTCAGATAAACTGTCATGAGTTCCGGTGTCTAACCATGCAAAACCACGTTGTAGGGGCTTAACTTTCAAACTCTTACGATTTAGGTATTCCTGATTGACAGTTGTAATCTCAAGTTCACCTCTGTCACTTGGTTTAATGTTTTTAGCAATTTCAACAACACTGTTTGGATAGAAGTATAATCCAACGACAGCGTAATTGCTCTTAGGAAGCTCTGGCTTCTCTTCAATACTCAAGCAGTTTCCATTGTTGTCAAATTCTGCTACGCCGTATCTTTCTGGGTCGTTAACGTAGTAACCAAACACACTAGCCTGATTGTTCTTTTCTGCATCCAACACACATTCATTAAGAATGCTACTAAAGCCCGCACCGTGGAAAATATTGTCGCCTAGTACAAGGCAAACAGAATCATTTCCAATAAACTCTTCTCCAATAATAAAAGCCTGTGCTAATCCGTCTGGACTAGGTTGCTCTGCATATTGAAAATTCACTCCAAGGTCTTTGCCATCACCAAGCAAACGATTGAATCCAGGAAGATCAAAAGGTGTTGATATAATCAATATGTCCTTGATTCCCGCAAGCATTAACACGGAAATAGGATAATATATCATTGGTTTGTCGAAAATAGGTATAAGTTGTTTGCTTATGCCTTTTGTAATAGGGTAGAGGCGTGTGC
Organism: Prevotella sp.; assembly: GCA_018054505.1. Lineage (GTDB taxonomy): Bacteria > Bacteroidota > Bacteroidia > Bacteroidales > Bacteroidaceae > Prevotella. The sequence goes on along the minus strand of JAGPJJ010000109.1, from coordinate 5,877 downwards.
CAGAACCACCTGCTAAAATAATTCCCTTCATGTATAATTGTCTTTGTTATTAATATGCGTGTTTATCTGGTATGATAACACTCTTAATTGTCTTGTATATTATTTTGATATCAAGCATAAATGTCCAGTGCTCAATATACCAGATATCTCTCTCTACTCTTTCTTCCATCTGCCAGAGTTCTTTAGTCTCACCTCGGAATCCTGTAACTTGTGCCCAACCAGTTATACCAGGTTTACAGAAATGGCGAACCATATACTTATCAATAAGTTCACTGTAGATTTCTGTATGATGAAGCATATGAGGTCGTGGTCCGACAATACTCATGTCACCTCTTAATACATTCCAGAATTGTGGTAACTCATCAATATTAGTCTTTCTCATGAAGTTTCCAAAAGCAAACTTTCGTGGATCATTTTCTGTTGCCTGTTCAAGATCAGCGTCTTTGTTAACGTGCATACTGCGGAATTTATAGCAGAAGAATGTTTTTCCAGCAAATCCAGTACGCTCTTGTTTGAAGAATATTGGTCCAGGGCTTTGAATCTTTATGATGATAGCAATAATCGGAATTATTGGAATCATGCAGATGCAACTAATTATACTCACAGTTACATCAAACAGTCTTTTTGTAAGTTTGTTTGTTGTAATAGAAAGTGGTTCAAGATGGTTTGTATATATTAAAGTGTCGCCCATCATTTCTGGTTTTAGGCTTAGGCGATAGTTGCCGAACATACGTGGAATATAATAGAAACGCACTAAATTTGCATCGCAAAACTTCATAATTCTCGCTATTTCATCATTCTCATCATGACTAAGACTACAGAACGCGTCATCAATAGATGGATCATGGTTGTTCTCCATGTTATAATGTAGCGTATTAATGTCGCCAAGATGTTTTAAGCTTTGTGGACTGTTGGGTATTATTTTGTCGCTGTAATATCCTTTTACTCGATAACCAGTTGTCGGGTCTCCAATCATGTTATCATATAGGCTGATCAAAGCAGGATCGTTGCCTATCATGATTACGCTTCTTGTATTTCTTCCTAATTGTCGGACATGTTTCAATAGTTTTCTTTCGAAGAAGCGAGCAAACATAAGGATTATGTAAACAGAAGCGCCATAGACGAAAGCAAACTTAAAGTCAGTAGGTTTGTCGCTTAGAAAGCTCAATAAAATAACCATAGCCGCAACGTGTGTCAATACTAGTTTAGTAACTCTAGCTGACACCTCTTCAAAACTGATCTTGCGATAATGGATTTTGGTCTTAAAGAAATATTGACCAATAGCCATTGCAAAATTAGCTGCTACGACTGTTATTTTTGTAGCGGTATGAAAGTATTCTGGGACAAAATTTGGTGTTTTTAAAATGTAACTTAGTAATATAATATTAATAATTACAAAATCACTTGTAATAACCAATTGTCTGGCAAGATCATTTCTGCTTAAGTTCTGTCTCATTTGAATGTCTTTTCTCTATAATTTGTATCAGATCATCATAATTACTGATTATTTTGCAAAGATAGTAAAAATAATAATAATAACATTCATACATGATACGCTTTTTTTCAATAATATGTTTGCTCTTGTTATTCGCTATAAAAAATTAGGTTTATTGGATTAAAATATATATCTTTGCACAAACGTAAACTATATTTAAGAAAAAGTATATTGAAAAATTATTATGGAAATATTTTCTAAACTATTTGGTAAAAAAGATAATGAAGTAAAAGTTGGTGGCATGGAAGACTTTATGACTCTGATTAGGGTTTACTTTCAAGCTTCATTAGCAGCTGGCCTTGGTATAAATAATCTTGGAATGTTACCTGACTTGAGAACATTTAAGGCAACACTTCACGTTCCAACATTAAATAATAAATTAGGATTGGGCGAAAAAAATCATTGTAAGAAAATGATGAAAGAAATTTATGGACTTAAAGATGACTTTTTTAAGGAAATAGATATGAGTATTCGCAAGAATTGTCATAAAATACAAGATGTTCAACCTTATATGATCCAGTTCCAAGGATTTTCTCAAGACCTTATGATGTTAATGGGAAACTTAATGAAATTTAAGTTGAGATTACCTTCTTTTATGAAGAAGTTACTCTATTCTATGACTCAAAAGACTGTAGAAAATTTGTTTGTGAAAAATGATTACTCAGATCCTAGTGTTATCAAAGCTGTAATGGCTATCCGACAATATGAAAAACGTTTAGGTTTCAGTCATAAATGGATTACAGATTTTGTGTTTAATGTTGTCATGTTGGCAAAGAAAGAACCAAAACCAGAGACGGAGACAAAAAAATAAATAATTGTTTGAGTTGATATTCAATTGAAACTTTATGTTGATGTTTTGTGAATGATTAAACAAAAACTTTAAGTAAAATTTGGATATTTCAATTTATTAAACTAAATTTGTAACCAAATTGTATATTTATGGCTGCGACTGAGGATACTTTAAATCTTTTTTCTACCAGAGTTAGGCAGATGATTCTTCAATATAAAGAATTGAAGAAAGAAAACGCTGAATTATATTCAATGGTCGATGAGAAAGACAAGCAGGTTGAAAATCTGAAAGCTCAGATTACTCAAGCGCAAAATGATTACAATAATTTGAAGATGGCTAAGATGCTGGAAATCACAGACGGCGATATGGAAAGCGCTCAGAAACGATTGCAGAAGCTAATCCGAGACGTAAACAAATGTATAACGCTACTGAGTGAGAAATGACAGAAGCGATGGTAGAAGATAACAAAAACAAGTTACATATAAGATTACACGTATATGATACAGAAATGTCAGTGAACGTTGTTCGCGACGAAGAGAAAATGTATCGTGACGCAGCTAAACTTATAACTGATACTGTAAATACTTATGCAGACGTTTTTAAAGGACGTAAAAGCGATAAGGATTTATTGTATATGGCTCTTATTGATATTGCGCTTAGATATGAAAAAGAATCTACACGTAATGATACAGGACCTTATAGTGATATTCTTGGAAAGTTAACTTCAGAAATCGAGGACGCGTTGAAGTAAAAAGAATATTATTAATTACATAAAACTATGATAGAATCAATAATAATTGCATTAGTCGCACTTGTTCTAGGTTGTGCTGGTGGCTATGCTCTTTTCCGTTATGTTGTTAAGGGGAAATATAAAGAAATGGTTGATGCTGCCGCTAAGGAAGCCGAAGTTCTAAAAGAAAAGAAGCTCTTGGAAGTTAAGGAGAAATTTCTTAATAAAAAGAGTGAGCTTGAGAAAGAAGTTCAGCAACGCAACTTAAAGATCCAACAAAGTGAGAATCGCTTAAAACAGCGTGAGATTTCACTTAATCAGCGTCAAGAAGATATAGGTCGTAAGAAGTCTGATGTAGAACTGTTGCAGCAGAGAATTGACAATGAAAAGAAATTGTTGTCTGTAAAGCAGCAGGAGCTTGAAAAAATGCAGAAGCAGGAGCAAGCTAAACTTGAGGAACTTTCTGGACTTAGTGCTGATGAAGCAAAAAGCAGACTCGTTGAGAGTCTTAAAGATCAGGCAAAACTAGATGCAGCGAGTTATATTAATGAAATTGTTGACGATGCTAAGTTGAATGCTAACCAACAAGCAAAGAAGATCGTTATTCAAACTATACAGAGAGTTGCTACTGAAGCAGCGATTGAAAATTCAGTAAGTGTTTTCCATATTGAAAATGATGAAGTTAAGGGACGTATCATAGGCCGTGAAGGTAGAAACATCCGCGCTCTTGAAGCTGCAACAGGTGTAGAAATCGTTGTTGATGATACGCCAGAAGCAATTGTAATAAGTGCTTTCGATCCTATTCGCCGTGAGGTATGTCGTCTTGCTCTTCACCAACTTGTTGCTGATGGTCGTATTCACCCAGCACGTATTGAGGAAGTAGTTGCTAAAGTTAAGAAACAACTTGAAAACGAAGTTATTGAAACTGGTAAGCGTACAGCTATAGACCTTGGTATTCATGGTCTTCATCCAGAACTTATTCGTATTATCGGTAAGATGAAGTATCGTTCAAGTTACGGTCAGAATTTGTTGCAGCATGCTCGTGAGACAGCTAATCTTTGTGCTGTTATGGCAAGTGAATTGGGACTTAATCCAAAGAAGGCTAAGCGTGCAGGATTGCTCCATGATATTGGTAAAGTACCTGATGAGGAAAGCGAATTACCACACGCATTGTATGGTGCTAAGATCGCAGAGAAATATAAGGAGAAACCAGATATCTGTAATGCAATTGGTGCTCACCATGATGAGGAAGAAATGACAACATTGCTTGCTCCTATCGTTCAGGTTTGTGATGCTATTTCTGGTGCTCGTCCAGGTGCTCGTCGTGAGATCGTAGAGGCTTACATTAAGCGTCTTAATGATTTGGAAGCTATTGCTATGAGTTATCCAGGAGTTACTAAGACTTATGCTATTCAGGCTGGTCGTGAGCTTCGTGTCATTGTTGGTGCTGATAAGATGAATGATGATGAGAGTCTTAAGTTGAGCGATGAAATTGCAACAAAGATTCAGAATGAGATGACTTACCCAGGACAGGTTAAGATTACTGTTATTCGTGAGACACGTTCTGTAGCATACGCAAAATAAAACACGTTTTAAACAAACATATTAATCCTTCCACAATATTGTGGGAGGATTTTTTTGTGCAATACAAATCATTGCTTTTTTATCAATACAAATCATAATTTTTGGGTATTGCAAATTACGTTGTTTTGTAGTTAACTTTGCAGCCATAAAGAATATGATTATTTTATGGTTCATGTAAGGCTTTCGTTGTTTGTTATTTTATTATTCAGTGCTACTTGTGTCAATGGACAGAACGATTCATTGCGTTCTATTGTTTTTGCTGGTAGTGCAAACATGGAAGTTCGTTTTGGTCCAAATTGTATGGGCAATGAACAGGCAACGTTGAGCTGCCCTCATATAATTATAGGAGGTAGATTAAGCCTATTAAACGGATGGTCAGTCACATCACAATTTGAGTATGAGCATTCGTATGATAATCATGAGTGGGGCAATGATTTCAATAGCGAATTTTGCACGAATATGTTATATGTTACTAAGAATTTTAGTGATGCGCTCAATGTTAAAGTTGGAATTTTAGACATACCTGTAGGCAAAACTAATAGTGGAGGACCAGCACTTACAATTGACGACCCCGATAATGAAGCTGATATTATGCCAATGATGTGGCATGAAACTGGAATATCATTATTTGGTTCATATAAAAAGTTTGCTTATTCCTTAACGGCTACTTCATATCTAAATACATTTGAGATGTTGGGTGTTGCTGCAAGAACAGACTATCGTTTTGGTGATTCATTAAGAGTTGGATTAAGTGGTTATATTGGTAAAAAATGTCATGGTATGATAGGTCGGGAAATGTCAGATAAATACTCGTCATCATGTATGAAATACTTTACGATGGATATGGATTATTCCGTGAATGGCTTTATGTTAGACTGTTCAATGGTATATTGCAGTGATGGAAATTGTAAATCGCTCGGTTGCGAATTCGGATATGATTTGATGTCACATACTGATTATAATAAGTTTCATTCACAGATAATTCCTTTTTTAAGATATGACTGTGTCTGTGGACAGAACCTAACTAACAAACAAAAATATACGATGGGCATCGATGTTGTTCCAATTCCAAATCTTATATTCAAGGCAGAGTATGGTATTCGTGATTATGCCCATTCTGTGATAAGCAGTCAATTAGCTTTCAGTTTGGGTTATACTGTTAACTTCTAATTAAAAAAGTTTTCATGATAATAGATTATATCCAGCTTTGTTTAATGATATTATCTATTTATAGGTTTTAAAACTTATGAAATTGTTTCTTTATAATTTCTTTAATTC
>JAGPJJ010000108.1 GCA_018054505.1 Prevotella sp. | reverse complement strand
CTGAATGGGAACACCTGATTGAAAGAACGCATCATGTAGGCATGAGCGTAATCATGGACTTTGTGCCTAATCACGTAGCACGCGAGTATAAGTCAATATGTAGACCAGTAGGTGTACATGACTTGGGAGAGGATGATAACGTGAATATGAAGTTCTCTGCTAACAATAATTTCTATTATTGTGGTGATGCATTGGATTTAAGTGAGATTTCTGCTGACAGCACGTATGTAGAAAATCCAGCAAAGGCTACCGGTAATGATAAGTTTACATCAAAACCCTATGTTAACGACTGGTATGAGACCATCAAACTGAACTATGGTATAGACTATTGTGATGCGAATGGACGCAGCAAGCATTTTAATCCAGTTCCAAATACATGGGTTAAGATGACTGATATACTGTTGTTCTGGGCATCAAAAGGCATTGACGGATTCAGATGTGATATGGCAGAAATGGTTCCTCCAGCTTTTTGGAACTATGCTATCAATATGGTAAAGAAGAAATATCCTAAGATAATCTTCATTGGTGAAGTTTATGACACAAATCTCTATCGCACTTATATAGCTAACGGTTTTGACTATCTTTATGATAAGGTGGGCATGTATGACTGTTTGAAATCTATCGTAAGAGACGAGCGTCCAGCTTCTGCACTGACTTATGAATGGCAATATACTGACGATATTCATAATCACATGTTGTATTTTCTTGAAAATCATGATGAACAGAGAATCGCAAGTGATTATTACGCTGGAGACGGATTCAAGGCTGTTCCTGCTGCTATCGTGAGTATATTGATGCGCAAAAATCCATTCATGCTGTATAGTGGACAAGAGTTTGGAGAGAAAGGCATGGACAAAGAAGGCTTCAGCGGAATTGACGGAAGAACATCTATATTTGATTACTGGGCACCCGACACATTGAGTAGGGGATATGCTGATCGCAGACTGATGACGGCTGAAGAAAAGCAATTGGCCATTACATACAGACATCTTCTGAAAATAGCAAACAACGAGGATGCTGTGCGTGAAGGAGATTTCTTTGATTTGATGTATGTAAATCCAAATAGACCAACATTCAATACACGACGCGAGTTTGCTTTTCTGCGCTCGAAAGATGATACCGTGATATTGATAGTTGCTAATTTCTCTTCTCAGGAATTACTTACAGATGTTGTTATACCTTCACATGCTTTTGACTTCTGCAAAATGCGCGAAAGTAAATACATGTTGAATGATTTGCTTTCTGGCGAAAGTATTGTGTCAGAGTTTAAGCGTGATGGCGTTATATCCATCAAAGTTCCTGCCTATGGTGGTAGGGTTTATAAATTCAGTACGAAGATGAATACTAGTGATTATATATTCAATGAGCACAACAAGGATGAATTTCCACCTGCTCATACAGCTGAACATCTGCTTAACCAGTTGATGATTCGCATGTTTGGATGTGAGCGAAGCAGAAATGCACATATCGAACGCAAGAAGAGCAAGATCAGTTATATTCTGGATCACAAGCCTTCACGTCAGGAGGAACGTGAGATTGAGCGCCAGATGAACAAGCTGATTGATGACGACTTGGATGTGAATTATGAATTTGTAGACAGGAATCATCTCCCAGAAGGCGTGACGCTAGACAGATTGCCAGAAGATGCTTCTGAAATGCTACGCATTGTGAGGATAGGTCCTGATTATGATGTATGCCCTTGTATTGGCAAACATGTGAGGTCTACATCACAGATTGGACGATTTGAAGTTCTTGGAACAAATTGGGATGAGATGACTCATTCATTTAGAATTCGCTTTAAAGTTGTGCAATAAAGAAGTTTATACAAAATGATGTTTTCTTTGTCAAAAAGGGAACATCATTTTTTTATATCGTAATTTTTAGTTTACTTTGCATTTGTAATCATATTATTAAATGGAGAAATATACTATTTTGACAATTACTGGTAGTGATAGCACTGGAGGTTCTGGTGTTCAGGCCGATATTAAAACAATATCAGCATTGGGCGGCTATGCAGTCTCGGCAATTACATCCATAACTGTTCAGAATACTTTGGGTATTCAGCAATTTTATGATGTTCCGGGAACTATCGTATCCGGACAGATAGAAGCGATTATCAATGATATCAAACTTGATGTAATCAAAGTTGGTATGATAAGGAATATCAGTACGTTACAGGCTGTTGTTGATGCAATAGTTAAATACGAACCAAAGTATGTAGTATACGACCCGATTGTTTATTCAAGTTTAGGCGAGAAGTTGATGACAACAGAAGTCATTGATGATATTCGGCACAAACTTTTGCCATTATGCTCATTGGTAATCATACGCAAAAAGGATTTTGAGGTGGTCGTGGGTGACAACAAAAATACGAACGTATATTTTCTTGATGACAATGGTATGCACGGTATGGCCAATACATTCTCTAGTGCTGTGGCTCTGTATTTGAGCAAGGGCTTTTCTATTGAGGATGCTATCGCTAAAGCAAAGAGTTATATCAATCAGCAACAAGTTATTACAAGTGACTTGAAGGGCAGAAGCAGTGAATTGTATAATGACTTTTTTGGTTTGATAGAGAAATATCATACGTCAAACAGTGATGTTGCCTTTTATGCTGATTGCCTGAATGTGAGTAGCAGGTATCTTGCGCAGGTCTGTAAAAAGATAGCAGATAAATCGCCAAAAGCAATTATTGATGATTTCCTTATTGATAAAGTTTGCGCGAAGTTGAAGACTTCAACAGATACCATACAGCAAGTGGCTTATGAATTTGGATTTTTAAGTCAAGCACATTTTGCTAAATTCTTCCGTAAGATGAAGGGAGAGTCACCAAGTGATTATAGAAAAAATATATAAAGATTATGAATGAAAAGAGACAAGAATTAAACCGCAATTTGGCACAGATGCTAAAAGGTGGTGTTATCATGGATGTTACAACGCCTGAACAGGCAAAGATTGCAGAGGCTGCAGGTGCTTGCGCCGTTATGGCACTAGAGAGAATCCCTGCTGACATCAGAGCTGCTGGCGGTGTGTCTAGAATGAGTGATCCAAAGATGATCAAGGGTATTCAGGATGCAGTTTCAATTCCAGTAATGGCGAAGTGCAGAATTGGTCATATTGCTGAAGCACAGATTCTTCAGGCAGTAGAAATTGATTATATTGATGAGAGTGAAGTGCTTTCACCAGCAGATGATGTTTTCCATATAGACAAGACTAAGTTTGATGTTCCTTTTGTTTGTGGAGCAAAGAATTTGGGCGAAGCATTGAGACGTATTGCTGAAGGTGCTACAATGATAAGAACAAAGGGTGAGCCTGGAACAGGTGACATCGTTCAGGCTGTGACACACATGCGATTGATTCAGAAAGAAATTCGCAATCTCACTGCTACTAGTGAGGATGAACTGTTTGAGGCAGCAAAGCAATTGCAGGTTCCTTATGAACTCGTTAAGTTTGTTCACGACAACGGTAAACTGCCAGTTGTGAACTTCGCTGCAGGTGGTGTGGCTACTCCAGCTGATGCTTCATTGATGATGCAGCTAGGTGCAGAAGGCGTGTTTGTAGGAAGCGGTATCTTTAAGAGCGGCAACCCTGCAAAGCGTGCAGAAGCAATTGTAAAGGCTGTTACAAACTACAATGATCCAAAGATGTTGGCTGAGTTAAGCTGCGACTTAGGCGAGGCAATGGTTGGAATTAACGAACAGGAGATTAAACTTCTGATGGCTGAAAGAGGTAAATAATGAATATAGGTGTTCTTGCATTACAAGGAGCTTTTATAGAGCATGAGCGCATCTTGAACAAGATTGGTGTAGACTGCTTTGAAATTCGCAATCTGAAGGATTGGTCACGCCAAAAGGACGGATTGATTATTCCCGGAGGTGAAAGCACTACGCAATTGAAATTGCTGAAGGAACTGGAACTTCTTAAACCCATCAAGCGAGAGATAGAGAATGGACTGCCTGTTTTCGGAACATGTGCTGGACTTATATTACTCGCTAAAACGGTTGAGAATGAAGACTTTGACAGAATATCTACGATGGATATAAACGTCTGCCGAAATGCTTATGGTAGACAGCTTGGAAGTTTTTATACTGAAGATCTATTTGCAGGCAACAAAGTTCCAATGACCTTCATTCGTGCGCCATATATAAAAGATGTAGATAAAGACGTTGAAGTGTTGTCGAATGTGGGTAATCACATTGTGGCGGCAAGACAGAAGAACCAATTGGTTACGTCTTTTCATCCAGAACTAAATGAATCAACTTTTGTTCATGAATATTTCATCAGCATGGTTGAGAATAAGAAATAATAAAATAAAAAGTCTGCCGTAGATGATTTCACGGCAGACTTTTTTTATTTTCTTTTATACGATATCTTTATTTTTCGGTGTAGAAATTTATCAATCGAGTGATTGCGCGACGGCAAACAGGACAGAATTCTGGATATTCGTTTGTTCGCATTCTACAGTCAAACATTGGGCGATACACACCTTTAACGGCATATCCACCACCTTCAAATACTCCTACATGTTTCTTTGTCTGATCGTTTACTGGTGTAGGAATCTTCGTCTTATGTGAAATCATATCTTCCCATTTGCCATGAAAATCAGCTAGGGTAGTGAGGTTAGGTTCCCAAGGTTCTACATCTTTAGGATACATAGGAATGAGTTCAAAATCATATCCGTATTCATCGCCAAGTCCAGCAAAGCTATGTCCGAATTCATGTACAACAACTGGTTTGGTACGTGGATTGTGAGCAGTAGTGAGGTTATATGAATTAAGGATTCCGCCACCACCATAACGTGAAGAGTTTACAAGAACGATGATATGCTCATAAGGAATTCCGGCTAACCAATCATGCAAGTCTTCTAGATTCAGAGTTGTGAGGTATCTTTCACTGTAGAATGTATCAAAGTGGCTACTCAATGCAGTCTTCTTCCAGATACCCTTGCCAGGTTCACTTGTTCCGCTGTCTATTGATGGTGATTCAACGGCAACGATACTGAATTTAGATTTCAAACTTTTGAATGGTTCGTAGAAGAATAATGATTCAACAGCTTTGTTTACATCATCAAGAAAAACATTCATCTCGTTTTCTTTGTAACCCTCAGCTACATAAGCAATATGAATACAGTTTGATGTGTCTTGTGGTTGCTGAATATTAATATATTTCGTGCGATCCTTAAATCCTATTTTTCTTATCAATATATCTGTAGGAACCACCTGATGCGTGAATGTCGTCATGATTTCGCGTCTGTTGTTTCTCAAATCAACAGTGATGTCGGCGGTGTCCTTTGGCATAGGAACGATAAACACATTTTGAAAGCTTCTGCTTGTTGTCTTTGCTTCATCGTATGAAAGCCATTCCTGAAATAGGGTAGAGAATGAATTCTTATATATTACTTTATGCGATTTATGATCTCTTACAGTAATCTGTCCGTTACCCTCAACAGGAATCTCAGAAAGTCGGTTTCTTTTTCCATACCAACGTGGAGAACAATTAAGTTTGTCAACACTTATTTGCTGTTGTTTTGTGTTTCCTGAGAAAATATAATCTATACGCAATGTGCTGTCTTTGAAGAATTCGTCAAACTTCTGCGAATAAGAATTAATACAAAACGCAAATGCAAAAAGTAATAATATATTTTTTTTCATTTTATATTGATATTTAGTTCATTAAGTAATTGTATGATGTATGGTCTTTTCCAATCATCCTTATGCAAAATCGTGTCGCCATACTTTAATATGTCTACATCCATGATGACTTTACCCGATTCTCTTTGTTGAATGGTATTGCCACATTCATCTTCAATTTGCTTAAGATTGTGTAATACTGAATCCAGATCAGACGATGTTTTGGCAATGGCAATGCAGTTTATGAATTTATCTGACTTAATATTAATTGGTTCTGTCCATATTTCAGATGAAAATTCAATCGTCTCAAAAACAGACGAAAGACGTTGTTTTGCTTTCGCAATATTTATCTGCGGCTCAAAGTTAGATCCAAAAGCTACTATTAATTTTGTCATGTCAAACATAAAGCAAAATTACTAATAATTATTAAAGCAGCAGATTTTTTTTGTATTTTTTATGATATTTCGTAATTTTGTAGAATATACATATTATTATGAGGAAATTAAACGTATTGGTGCTTATTCTTTTCATCCATTCCTTTAGCAGTCTTGCTCAGATGAAATGGAATTCAGCATATCAGTCATATATAAATCAATATAAAGATCTTGCTATAGAGGAAATGCTGAAATATAATATTCCAGCAAGTATAACTCTTGCACAGGGTGTCTTTGAAAGCTCTGCCGGCAGAAGTTATTTGACGGTGAGTGGCAACAATCACTTTGGTATTAAGTGCCACGATTGGATTGGTCCTTCTATTTATACGACTGATGATGCTGTTAACGAGTGCTTCCGTGCTTATGATAATGCTTTGCAAAGCTACGAAGATCATAGCAAGTTTCTAAAAAATAATGTTAGATATAGTCGTCTGTTCTCATTAGACAGAACTGATTATCGTGGTTGGGCTTATGGACTCAAGGCTTGTGGCTATGCAACTAATCCACAATATGCGCCAAAGCTTATAGGAATTATTGAACTATATAAACTATATCAGTATGATACTGCCAATTCTTATGATAAGTTTATGGCAAAGCATAGCACTGAAGGTTCACGCGCTCGTGGAGGAATGATTCTTCATCCAATATATGTTTACAACAAAAACTATTATATCAAGGCACGTCAAGGCGATAC
>JAGPJJ010000107.1:3292-6761 GCA_018054505.1 Prevotella sp. | reverse complement strand
CCAACAGCACCTTTCAGTAGGTTGTCTATGCAAGAAGTAACAAGTAGTTTGTTATCTATTTTGTCACAGTGGACTAGAGCTTTGTTGGTGTTTACTACCTGTTTAAGGTCAATAGGTTTATCTACATAATGTGTAAATTTAGCATCTTTGTAGAAATCCTTATATCCTTTCACGATAGTGTCTATATCAACATCAGTCTTGATAACTTCAGTAGCAAATATTCCGCGAGCAAAGTCACCGCGATAAGGGATGAAGTCAATGCTTGCGTTAAGATAACTTTGTACCTGTTCTATGCTTTCTCTAATTTCATGTATATGCTGGTGATTGAAAGCTTTGTATATGCTAATATTGTTGTTGCGCCATGAAAAATGAGTTGTTGCTCCTGGCTTTTGCCCAGCTCCAGTGCTGCCCGTAATAGCATTAACGGCAACATCTTCGTTGATTAAGTGCATGCTAGCAGCAGGAAGCAAACCTAATTGGATGCAAGTCGCAAAGCATCCAGGATTAGCTACATGTTGTGCATGTGCAATCTTGCTTTCATTAATTTCTGGAAGTCCGTAAACAAAGTCATGAGCATTGGAAGTTGGATGCGAGGTATTAATGATATTCTCAGGATGTAACCTGAAATCTTGTGCCAAGTCAATCACTTTTACTCTTTCTGGGATGTCGTGCTTGCTCATAAAGTCTTCGCTTTTACCGTGACCGAAACAGAAAAATACTACGTCAACATTATCAAAGTTTACTTCTGCTGTAAATTTTAATTCAGTATCTCCATATAATCCTTCATGAACGTCGGCAACAAAATTTCCGGCATTACTCTCACTGTTGGCAAAAACTATTTCAGCATCAGGATGATTTATCAGAAGACGAATAAGTTCACCTCCTGTATATCCCGCAGCTCCAAGAATTCCAATTTTAATCATAACTAATATTTCCTAGGAACAATCAACCATGCTATTATGTATAGAATTGCACCGCTGAATATTGTTGTAACGGTGAATAGTGCATACACTAGTCTTACTATTGTGGCATCTACATCTAAATACTCTGCAAGTCCACCACATACTCCAGCAATAACACGATCGTTTGAACGATAAATTTTTTTTCCGTTTGACATACTTCTTTTCATTTTATGTTTGTTAATTATATTTTATAGACGTTACATTAAATTGAAAAGTTGCAGCCAAAACATTATTTTCTAATTAATATGTTTATTGGCAGATGTTATCCGCTATAAACATTATCTCATTTCGTCTGGGTGCATTCCATAATAAACTCTTAGAGGAGTTGAACTTACCTTGATAAATCCTTTAGCATCCTCAGCTGTCCATCCATGTTGCATTTCTCCATATTCTCCAAGTTTAGACTTGGTAAGATCATCTTTTGAGTCGATACCTACAGTTTGGAAACTATAAGGACGAAGTTTTAGAATTGCAGTTCCGTTAACGTTTCGTTGTGATGATGTCATCATAGCCTCAATATCTGGCATTACTGGTTCAAGATATTGACTCTCGTGGAGAAACATTCCGTACCAATTGCCAATTTGGTCTTTCCAATACTGTTGCCATTTGCTCAAAGTGCTCTTTTCAAGCAATCTATGAGCTTCGATAATTAGCTTTGGTGCAGCAGCTTCAAAACCAACACGTCCTTTTATACCGATAATTGTATCGCCAACGTTACAATCTCTGCCTATAGCATAAGATGCACCGATTTCCTCAATCTTCTGAATGGCTTTAATCTTGTCAGAGAATTTCTCTCCATTCACAGCAGTGATCTCGCCTTTCTCAAAAGTAATTTTTAGTTCGGTTTCATCTTCCTTCGTAACGTGTTTAAGATAAGCTTCTTCTGGAAGTCCCTGTGTAGGGTCTAGAATTTCACCGCCGCAGATACTTGTTCCCCAAATACCTACATTGTAACTGTATTTTAGTTTTGTAAAGTCGGCAAAGAAACCATTTTTATTTAGATAGTCAACCTCTTCTTTTCTGCTTAGTGCCTTATCACGTGTTAATGTGATAATCTCTATACCTGGTGACATAACGAGGAATGTCATGTCAAAACGTATCTGGTCGTTACCAGCACCAGTACTTCCATGTGCAATTGCGTCTGCACCAATTTCATTTGCATATCTTGCGATAGCAATAGCTTGGAAAATACGTTCAGAACTTACAGAAATAGGGTAGCAGTTGTTACGCATAACATTACCGAAGATCATGTATTTAAGACTTTTCTCATAATACTCATTCGTAACGTCAAGTGTGATATATTTCACTGCGCCCAACTTATATGCGTTTTCTTCATTACTCTTAAGCTGTTCCTCGCTGAAACCTCCTGTATTGGCGCATGCAGCATATACGTCCCATCCGTCTTTGGTGAGCTTCATAACTGTATATGATGTGTCAAGACCTCCTGAAAAGGCGACTACTACTTTCTTCTTTGCCATAATTTCTTAATTTAATAATTAGTCATTTATATTCTTGATTCTCTCCAATACGTCTGCTGGAAGTTTTGCAGGTAAATTCTCTTCTGGGTCGAAGAGCATAGCAGTGCAAATACAGTAACGACGGTTTGTGCGATGCAGTACATCTGCATTGATACAACCTTCACAGCCTCTCCAAAAACTTTCGTCATCTGTAAGGTCGTTGAATGTAACAGGAAGATATCCCAGTTGCGTATTCATCTTCATCACAGCAGAGCCGCTTGTAAGAGAGAATATTTTTGCATGAGGCCATCGCTTTCTAGCTAAAGTGAATGTGACGTTCTTAATCTTTTTTGCAAGTCCCAAACCACGAAAGTCCGGATGAACTATTAATCCAGATGTTGTCACATATTGTTTATTGCCCCAAGTCTCAATGTAGCTGAATCCTGCAAACTTGTCACCTTGAAGGGCGATCACTGCTTTGGCTTCTCTCATTTTTGTTGCTACGTATTCTGTTGAGCGCTTAGCAATACCTGTTCCACGTACCTTAGCTGCTTCTGCAATAGTTTCTAGTATGATATCGACGTATTTGATATGGCTTTCGTCAGCAACCATTACTTTGATCTCTTCCATTTTTTTTCTCTTCTGTATTCGCTTTTATCCACCGATCTTATATCAGTGGATTTTTATGTTTTCGTCAGTTCACTTTTAGAGAGTAATAATTCCGTTAAGACTCTCTTTTACTTCTTCAGGTGTAGTACCTTCTTTAATTACAATAAATATGGTGTCGTCGCCGGCAATTGTTCCCATTATCTGAGGAATATCGCTACTGTCAATATTATAAGCAATGCTGCTGGCATAACCAGGACGTGTCTTAATTATCGCCATGTTGCCAGAAAAGTTAATAGAAACAAATCCAGGTGTCTGCATCATCTCGGTAGGAGATAAAGGCTTGTGTATACGTTTATACATAGTCTCATTAGGCAGCACATAGACATATTTGCCATTCATACTTGCTGCCTTGGCAACTTTCAATTGCTTGAGGTCACGGCT
>JAGPJJ010000107.1:1988-3192 GCA_018054505.1 Prevotella sp. | reverse complement strand
CAGATTCTCTGTCGTAAGTGTTTGAATTATAAACGAAATAATCTCCTGTTACATCTTGATTACGGAAGTCAAACATTAAAGCTGGATTAAGTGCTACTCCACAAAGACGTGTTTCAAAATGAAGATGTGAACCGGTACTTCTACCAGTGTTTCCTCCTAATCCAATAACTTCACCTGCTTTTACTGTTTGGTTTTCTGAAACTAGTTGCTCTGAAAGGTGTCCGTAAATAGTTTCCAAACCGTTAGGATGTCTAATCACAATGTATTTTCCATAGCCTGCTGCTTCGTATCTAACAATTCTTACTTTTCCACTAAATGCAGCGCGAATAGAATCGCCAATATAAACCTTTATATCAAGTCCCTTATGTGGGCGTCCCCAACGACTACCAAAGTTGCTTGTTACAACTCTGCTTGGGGTAGGCATACAGAAATGTCTTAAATCTATTTTAAACGAATCTGGCATTTCAGTTCTGTGATGTGCGTATCTGTTGTCCCAATCATTATACAAGTCTGCAGCTGGGGACTGAACTTTTTCTCGCTCAATAATGCTCTTTAATGCCAATGTGTCGACTGCTTTCATCTTACGGTCTATCGGAGCCTGACGTGCCAAGAGGTCTTGACCGTGGGATGGTAATGCCGTTAGCGCGAACAATGCGACTATATAAAATTTTCTAATATTCCTTTTTAAATTCATAATCTGATTTTTAGGTTTAGAACCACTGATGGATCAAAAAAAATTAATCCAAATGGAATTAACGATGGACGGAAAATGAACACCGTTAAATATCAAAAGCGTTACAAAGATAACAAAAATATTGCAAAGTTGTGTCTTTGTTAACGATTTTTATTGCACTTTTAACAATCTCGTTTCTATGCTGTTATTGTAAATCAGCACCCTAAAAATCAACGTATTCTATGATATTGCAGCCCAGTTTACATTAGTTTTTCTTAACTCTTTTAGTCTATTCCAGAGCAAATTGTATTCTGGTTTCTCGCATGTTGGGTCGTTATCTATTATTTTTTGAGCTTCATCTCGTGCCATTTGCACAATCTGTCCGTCACGTGCAATGTCTGCTATTTTAAGATCAAAAGCTATTCCACTTTGCTGTGTACCTTCAAGATCACCAGGACCGCGTAGTTTCAAGTCGGCTTCCGCAATTCTGAAACCATCATTTGTGTCGCACATTATATCAATGCGTTTACG
>JAGPJJ010000107.1:0-1888 GCA_018054505.1 Prevotella sp. | reverse complement strand
TTTTAAGATCAAAAGCTATTCCACTTTGCTGTGTACCTTCAAGATCACCAGGACCGCGTAGTTTCAAGTCGGCTTCCGCAATTCTGAAACCATCATTTGTGTCGCACATTATATCAATGCGTTTACGTGTTTCCTCACTAAGTTTGTAACTAGTGACAAGTATACAGAAAGACTGTTTGGCACCACGCCCAACTCTTCCACGAAGCTGATGCAACTGTGAAAGTCCGAATCTCTGTGCATCGAGAATGACCATAACAGATGCGTTTGGTACGTTTACTCCAACTTCTATAACTGTAGTGGCTACAAGAATCTGTGTTTCTCCGCTTACAAACTTGCGCATCTCTTCTTCCTTATCGGCTGATTTCATTTTGCCATGAACTTTGCTTATCTTGAACTCTGGGAATATCTCCTTCAGGGTTTCGTAACCGTTTTCTAAATTCTTGAGGTCAGTTTTTTCGTTTTCCTTAATTAAAGGAAAAACAATATAAACTTGTCTACCTTGATTAATCTGTTGGCGAATGCCACTATACAGACTGGTCATCTGGGTATCAAACTTATGTGTGGTGATAATCGGTTTTCTTCCAGGAGGCAATTCGTCTATTACGCTCACGTCAAGATCGCCGTAGATTGTCATTGCAAGAGTTCTTGGAATAGGTGTAGCCGTCATCACAAGGATATGTGGTGGATTCTCACTTTTTGCCCATAGTCTTGCTCTTTGCGCTACTCCAAATCTATGTTGCTCGTCAACGATAGCTAAACCAAGATGTGCGAATTGCACAGTGTCTTCAATCACAGCATGTGTTCCGATAAGTATCTTTACGCTGCCGCTTGCCAGTCCTTCTAAAACATTCTTTCGCCTTTTTCCTTTAACAATTCCGGTAAGAAGTTCCACGCGAATGTCCATTCCTGCAAGAAACTCTTTGATAGTATTGAAATGTTGCTCAGCAAGTATTTCGGTTGGGGCCATAATGCAAGTTTGGAAATTATTGTCAATAGCTATTAGCATTGACAGTAGGGCTACCAATGTCTTACCAGATCCCACATCTCCTTGCAGAAGTCTGTTCATTTGTCTTCCCTTAGCCATGTCAGCTCTAATCTCATGCATCACTCTCTTCTGAGCTCCAGTAAGTTCAAACTTCAGATTGTTTTTATAAAAGTAATTGAAGTTTTCGCCTACGTGTTGAAATATGTAACCCCTATATTTACGGCGGTGATCGCTGGCATATCTGAGGATGTTGAGCTGAACATAAAACAGTTCTTCGAATTTCAGTCTCAACTGTGCATGTTGCAGCTCATCAATACTCTTTGGATAATGAATATCTCTGAAAGCTTCTTCGCGTCCGATGAGATGCAATGGTACTGTTATAAAAGGTGGAAGCGTTTCTTGCAAAGAACCTTCGGGAAGTTTTGCAATAAGAGTTTTGGTTATCTTCTCTATTGCACGGCTTGTCATACCGCTGTTCTTCATCTTTTCGGTAGTAGAGTAATAAGGCTGCATTCCCATTTCTGAGAGTTGTAAATCAGCCGTGTTCTCAATCTCAGGATGAGCAAACTGATAGCGTCCCCCGTAGACAGTAGGTTTACCAAATACGATGTATTCTGTGCCAACCTTATAAGTCTTATATATATATTGTGTACCACGAAACCAAACAAGGTCAACAACTCCGTGACCATCTGAGAAGTGAGCCACAATTCGTTTTCTTCTAGCGCCCATTGCGAATTCCTCAAAACTCAGAATTCTGCCCTTTATTTGTACAAAAGGCATCGCGCCGTCAAGTTCATTTATTCTATATATCTTACTGCGGTCTACATATTTATATGGATAGTATTCTAATAGGTCACGCCATGTAGCGATATTAAGTTCTTTACTTAATATCTCTTTTCGTTT
>JAGPJJ010000106.1:4439-6896 GCA_018054505.1 Prevotella sp. | reverse complement strand
CCACCATTGCCAAGACCACCATTGCGGATAATCTCAAGCATAGCCTGTGTCAACTCGTAGTTGTCGATTGGGAACTGGTCTGTATCCCATCCGTTCTGAGCGTCACCACGGTTAGCATCGATAGAACCTAGCATACCATTGTCAACAGCAACAGCAAGTTCATGCTCGAAAGTGTGACCAGCAAGAGTTGCGTGGTTTACCTCGATATTTACCTTGAAGTCTTTGTCAAGATTGTGAGCTTTCAAGAAACCTACTACAGTCTCTGTATCAACATCATACTGATGCTTTGTTGGCTCCATTGGTTTTGGCTCAATCAAGAATGTACCTGTAAAGCCCTTAGAACGAGCATAGTCACGAGCAGCTGTAAGCATCTGTGCCATGTGCTCTTTTTCACGCTTCTGATCTGTGTTAAGAAGGCTCATATAACCTTCACGTCCACCCCAGAATACATAGTTTGTACCACCCAACTTGATAGTTGCGTCGATAGCGTTCTTTATCTGTACGATAGCACGAGCAACAACGTCGAAATCAGGGTTTGTAGAAGCACCATTCATGTAACGCTTGTTACTGAATACGTTAGCTGTACCCCAAAGAAGATGCTTGTCAGGATTCTGAGCAAGTTTAGCTTTCAAGTAGTCTGTAACAGCTACCATGCGAGCCTCATATTCTTCAACATCCTTACCTTCGTCTACCAAGTCGATGTCATGGAAACAGAAATAGTTGATACCCAACTTATCCATAATCTCGAAACCAGCATCAGCCTTATCTTTAGCACGCTGTACAGCGTCTTCAGCCTTATCCCATTCATAAGAACGAGTCTGACCACCAAACTGGTCACCGCTTGCTCCACCTAGTGTATGCCACCAAGCCATAGCGAACTTCAACCAATCCTTCATTTTCTTACCCATTACAACCTTCTCTGGGTCATAATAGTGGAAAGCCATAGGGTTCTTACTCTTTGTTCCTTCAAAAGGAATCTTACCAATCTGTGGAAAATACTCTTTTGCCATAATTTTAAATATTTAGGTTTTTAAATCAAATTTATCTTAGGTTTATTTATTAATAGACGCTGCCAAAGCTTCTTTCCATTCTGCATAAGCACTGAGATATGCATCACGTTTAGTTTCGTCTGGTTCGATGACATCCAACTTCTTTAATGTTGAGAATGCCTCTACATTATCTTTGTAGATACCTGCACCCATACCGGCACCCTTAGCAGCACCAACACTGCCATCGGTATCATATAGCTCGATAGTTGCACCACTAACACCAGCAAGCGTATCTCTGAACATTGGGCTAAGGAACATATTTGCCTTGCCAGCATGAATGTCGTTGATATTCATTCCCATGTGCTGCATCACTTCCATACCATAACAGAAACTGAAGACGATGCCTTCTTGTGCTGCACGAACGAGATGTGCCTGACTATGCTTATTAAAACTTAATCCTTGAACAGAACAGCCTACTTCTTTGTTTTCGAGTACACGCTCTGCACCATTTCCAAATGGAATAATCTTAACACCTTCACTACCAATAGGAACTGACAAAGCAAGATCATTCATTTCATTATAGCTATAGTTTGGAGTTACATTTCTATGTACCCATGCATTCAAAATACCTGTACCATTGATGCAAAGCAATACGCCTAGACGATCAAGTTCTGTTGTATAGTTGGCATGTGCAAATGTGTTTACACGACTCTTTGGATCATAGTTTACATCACCAAGCACACCATATACTACACCAGATGTTCCGGCAGTACTTGCAATCTCACCAGGATTAAACACATTGAGGCTGACTGCATTGTTAGGCTGGTCACCAGCACGATAACTGATAGGAGTGCCTTCTTTGAGTCCTAATTCTTTAGCAGCTTCGAGTGAAACTTCACCCTGAACAGAGAATGTCGGTACGATGTCAGCAAGCATGCTTTCATCAAAACCAAAGTAATCAAGCAAGAACTTAGCAGGCTTCTTAGCCTTGAAGTCCCACATCATACCCTCTGACAAACCGCTTATTGTAGTGCGAATATCGCCACACAACTTCATGGCAATATAATCACCAGGCAACATTATCTTGTCTATCTTTGCAAACAATTCTGGTTCGTTTTCTTTCACCCATGCTAACTTAGCAGCTGTGAAGTTACCAGGAGAGTTGAGCAGATGACCAAGACACTTTTCAGAACCAAGATCATTAAATGCGCGCTCACCATAAGGAACAGCACGAGAGTCACACCAAATAATACTTGGGCGCAACACTTCTTTATTTTTATCAACACATACAAGACCATGCATCTGATAAGAAATACCAATAGCAAGAATGTCCTCGCCTTTAGCATTGGTCTCTGCCATTATCTTTTTAAGGGATAATTTAGCGTTGTCCCACCACATTTGGGGATTCTGTTCAGCCCATCCAGCTTTAACAGCTAAAATAGGTGCTTCTTTTTCAGGGTAAAAGGCT
>JAGPJJ010000106.1:0-4339 GCA_018054505.1 Prevotella sp. | reverse complement strand
CACTGGAAAGGATTTCCCAATTGGGCGAAAGTATAATTAACGCCTGTGGCAGCTGTCTGAACTGCGAAGGTATTATATTTTGTGTCTGTCAAATTACGTCCCCAGAAACTAACGAGAACTTTACCAAAGTCTGCATCTGCATGAGCACCTAGCACAGCATACAAGTTTTGAGAATAAGTATTTGCTTCATCCCAATATGTCTTGCCCTGAGCATTGACATTAGCACCCAAAGTGATACTTTTGAGCATGCCACATGACATATCGAAGCGATAATCTGTGTAAGCACCGATTGTATGCATTGGTACAAAAGGAACATATTTTCCTGAATAATCAACGGCCTTAGCACCCTCACCATCAATATAATCCTTGAAAGCAGCATGTGTCAAACCATAGCTTACGCCCCAAGTTAAATGATCGTTGAAGGCATTACCACGAAGACAAGCCTCGATACCACAACTATAACTCTTACCAGCATTTGTCATCATACGACCAAATCCGTAATTGCCTGCCATAACAGAAAGTTGCTGATTATTAATCTGCATGTAATAGGCAGAAAAATCAAAGTGGATTGAATTATTGAATAAGTTCATGTGAGTTCCAATCTCATAGTTCCAACTGGTTTCTGGCTTATATGATATAGTCTTTGTGATATTATCATAGTATTGAGCATCATGCTGCAAAACTACGTTTCCATGAGCAGACTGAGCACTGGCTGAAAGTTCTGTCTGAAGAACATCAGAGAACATCTGCATATTGAAACCACCTGCACGATATCCTTTGCTTACAGTGGCATAGACGTTGCTACCATTATCACTGATGCAATAGTTTAAACCAAACTTTGGCAATAACTGATCGAAATTATCATGATTCTTATTAGCGAGATATGTAGAAACGAGAGCATCTACATGCTGTCCCATAACATCCTCTGATAATTTTACAGATGCGCTTGTGGCATAATCGATAGCTACATGAGAATAGTCATAGCGCAGACCCAATGTGGCAGTAAGACGTTTTGTTATATCGAAAGCAGACTCGTGATAAAAAGCTAAGTTTGTTGTTGGAGTGTGGAATAGTCCCGGAACAGTAGACATTGTCATATCTATTTTGCATCCGCCCATTCTTGCAATCAATGCAGCTGCTTGATCCATACCCATTCGTTTAGCCATTGCCTGAAGCATACCATTATAGGCATAAGACGTGATGCTATTAGACAACATCTTATTCATATCATCATCAAAATATACTGGAGAATCAGTCTTCAACCACTGTGAAGAGAAATAAGTGCCAAAAGCCCAGTGCCAGAAACCACCTACGGCATGATTGCCTTTAAGGGCAAACTCCTGAGTGATAGCATTCTGGAATTGACGCTGCTCCAAATGCATATAATCCTGAGGAAGGTAGTCTTGATCCATGAGCATGTTATCACGTAGATACTGATAACTTGTAGTACTTGTGAAATCAAAATAATTAGCTTTGAAACCTACAGTAAATGCGGTGTTCAACATGTTGCGGCGATAACCAGACTGTCTGTTGGTATTAGGCATTGCTGTAGAACCAGTTTTAGCATCTAGCATTCCATAAGGGAAACCATTCTGATTTACATATTGGTAATCAGCAAGGAAGTTAAGACTGATTCTGTCGGTAGGTTCAGCGACTAATCGCAAGCGACCACCAGCTTCATTATATTTATCAGCATGTTCGCCAGAATAAGTATTACGGAAGAAGCCGTTCTGACCATTATAGAAACCAGCCAAAGATATACCAAACTTATCACTAAACTTAGAATAATTGGCAAACTCAACATTGCGATAGAAACGTGAACCAACACCTAGGTTTACATCTGTACCTTGATAATTAAGAGGGTTCTTTGTATATAGTCTTACGAGTCCACCTTCAGTGTTCTGTCCATACAATGTTCCCTGAGGACCACGCAATACATCTACACGATCAAGCTGATAGGTGTGGAAGTTGAATGCACTCTTACTTATAAGTGGCATACCATCAAGATAAAATCCTACTGCCGGACTATTTACTCTACTGCCGATACCACGCATATACATTGAAGAAGTGATGCGTGAGCCATAATTAGGCATTGCAAAAGAAGGAACGAAAACAGACAGTTCACGAATGTCGCGAACGCCTAAACTATAAATTTCCTTACTTGAAAATACACTACTACTTAAAGATTGCTGACGAAGTCTTTGAAACTCTTTTGGCTGACTGATGACAACAACTTCATCCAAATCATGAACACGTGATGAGTCAAGAAGACTGATGTTGGCAAAAGGATTACGCAATGTTCCTGCCATTGCACTACCAAAAGAAGTCGCGACAAACAAAATTGCCAGAGATATATGCTTATTCATATTCCGTAATAATAATTTACGGATGCAAAGATAACTATTTTAATAATAGTATGAAATCCTTATTTATTATGAATTTTCAGCATTTATTATGAATTTTCGGCTCCACAGACAGGACAATGCCCCTTATGACGCATTGAAGCGCCACAATTTCCACATATATACGTCGTACGATTGGTAAATATAAATCGATATAATGCGAAAAATACATAGGCTACCAAGAATATATATCCAATATAATATAAGGTGGTGATGCTAAACAATATATAATTTACCACACAGACTCCTGCAAGACCACTAAGATAGAGCACAGCATCAGAGAAAGGAAGTTTATGAAGTGTGTCGTCAACGGCTGCGATTCCAACAATGAGAATGGCCCATACCGAAACCAAGAATATAGACAACAATGGTGCTACAGAATATGGATTCAAGGTGGGGTGAAAGTAAAAATGACGCCAAACTTCGGGAACAAAATTCTGTATGCTGGCATAAAAAGTAGCAGAACATGCTACGATAATTGCCAACAACGTAGGATAAAATGAATCTATATCACGAAAATGAACTATCTTGGCATTCTTGCGCATGATTGTACGCATGAGGTAACTGAATGCTATCAAAGCCAAAACGACAAGTGATATCAACAAATGGGCATCAGAGAAAATAGAAATGAACTCAGAAATAGGATCATCGGGAACGACTTTTGGCAAGAGCATCGACTCACGTTGCCAACCAAACGTAGCCTGATCACGGGCTACCTGTATCCAAACGGAATCGATAGAATCAGTTGGTATGATTCTAATATCAGCAACAACTATATGATCGTGCTTATGCAAATAAATCGTATCAGTAGGCAAGTATGCCGAAACTTCTTCTGGCTGCTGCCTTATCAGAGCAATAGAATCAGACTTAACAATAAAATTATAATTCTTGGTGTAATAATGCGTACTTCCAAAAGATAAGGAGTCCTTCTGTTTTGCACTATATGTTACCATAGCTCCATGAGTTACAGGCTTGTGATGGAAACAAGAAGAAAACAGCAGGAGAACCATAGCAAGTATGCTCACCAGCCAAAAATTATTTTTAATCTTATTATTCAGCATAGATATTCATCTGACATTCTGCACAATTAAATTCCAATCTGAACTTTCTTCCATCATATAGACGAAGATATAAGGGTTCGCTCCATTGAGGTTTCTGTCCGCCACGTTTCACACAATAGCCAAAAGTATAACGGAGGCAATGTCTGCACTGCATAATGAGAGGTTGCTTTACCGGAGATAACTCGTAGGCTGGTTGGTATTTTAGCAATCCCTTATTCTCATAGAAATCACGTGCAAGTTCGTTTGATATATTATATAGGTATGGATGTTTTCCATACTCTTTTGGAAATGTATTTTCTTTGATTGAGCCTTCAGACAAAGAGCTGTGTTCTACATTCGTTGTAGTTACTTTTATTTCTTCAAGTTTTTCTATTGCATCACGACGAAGATCAGACAACAGACTTGATGGAATGAAATATTGATCAGCACCAGAAGCTATGATGATATCAGAACAATGATAAACTGTATTTCCCAACTTACCAAGTTGTCTTACAATATTATCATGTTGTGGTTTGTTAGCTATCTGATGTTCAAAGACTATGGTTGATGTGGCAGAGATATTCAAGTCGTCATTGAAGAGCTTTAACGAAAATCCTCCATCAATGGCTTCAAAAAGCATTTTAATTGTAATCTTTCGTTCAGCAGTATCACCAGTCAACAACTTATTAAAAGCAACATCATTATTACGATATAGGACTGTTCCCGGTTTTAAATGCTCAGGCATCTTGAATGGGTACAATCTGTTGCCGACAGCTTTATTCACACGGAAGCCTTCTAATTCATGTTCGCCATTGATAAAGCACAATCCATCTCCATTTGCAAACATAGCTGTGCCAGCAACATTAAATGAATTAGAACTTATTTCTTTTACTTTAC
>JAGPJJ010000012.1 GCA_018054505.1 Prevotella sp. | reverse complement strand
ATTATATCATTAAATTTGTAGTCAGCAAGTTGCATTTTGTTCGTAAAGAATGTATCATTGTTATTTAATACCAAATTTTTAATATCATGTTTATGAGAAAGAGCTTTCTAATGAAGAATTTATCGCAAATTATGTTTAGTGTTTTCCTATTTCTGTTTGCTGTACAACAGGCACTGGAAAGCATTAATATATTGTACTATATCATATTGGTATTGATGATACTATGTGTCGTTGTATGGTTGGTTAGCTGCTTTAAAACCGTAATGAGAGAAAAGCAGAACTTTGTTTTAAATCTGACTTCGAAATCAATATTGTCATATTTTGATATTGTCAGTGCACTTATAGGTTTGATAATTAGTTATTCTTTAAATTCCAACTTGTTCAAACTATGGATATTTTTATTAGTTATTAATGTCTTATCTATTTTGATACCAAATCCATCTAAGAAAAAAAAATCACACGATGAAACTCCTTATATTTAAAGTAGAAGAAAGAACAAGTTTACTCTGCTCATTACTTACACGAGTAGTTGGATGAATCAAATAGCAAGAATATAAAAAAAGAGCCGGAATATAATTCCGACTCTTTATATATTTTATCCACAAAGGGAATATTACTCAGCAGCAAGTGTAAAGCGCTTGTAAGCAAGGATAGATAGACCACCCTGTGCTTTCAACCAATCCTGAACGCTGATCTTATCACCATCACCAAACTGGAACTCCTGATCTACAAGGCAGTTATCCTTGAAGAACTTAGCCATACGACCTTTAGCAATGTTCTGGATCATGTTTTCGTTAAGATTAGCTGTCTTCTCAGCAGCAGTAGCTTCGCTAATCTGCTTTGCCTTATCAGCTTCTTCCTGTGTCAACCAACCCTTATTGATGTTACTCTCGATGTGCTCTTCTGAGTCAACAAGGTTAGGATTAAGACCAGCCTTCTTAAGAGCTGCAACAACAGCCTTCTCTACCTGCTCTTCCTTAGTCTTCTCGATAGCAACCTTCAACTCCTCGTCTTTTACAGCCTGAGGAACAGAAGTCTCGTCAAGAGCTACTGGACGCATAGCAGCAACCTGCATAGCAACCTTATGACCAGCCTCATCGTTATTACCGCTCAACTGAACCATTGTTGCAAGAGTGTGCTTGCCCATGTGATCGTATACAGCGATGTTATCACCTTCAAGGAAGTTGTAACCATCGATCTCCATCTTCTCACCTGAAATACCTGAACGATGCTGAACAGCAGATTCTGCGTCATCACCATTAGCAAGTTTCAAAGCCTTAACCTCTTCAAGAGTCTTAGCCTTTGCAGCAATAGCAGCGTCAAGGATATTCTGAACAAGTTCAACGAAATCCTTACCAGCAGCAACGAAGTCAGTTTCACACTTTACAGCAACCATAGCTGCAAAACCGTCAACGCTCTTTACAAGAACACAACCATTTGATGTCTCACGATCAGAACGCTTAGCAGCAATAGCCAAGCCACGCTCACGAAGTAAATCCTTAGCCTTGTCGAAATCGCCTTCAGCCTCTGTAAGAGCCTTTTTAACGTCAGCAAGACCAGCACCAGTCATGGCGCGAAGCTTCTTAATATCTTCAATAGAAATAGCCATAATATTGATTTTCTTTAATTAAATAAAGTTCAAAAAAACGTGATAGGGTCTTATATGATTTATAAGGGTCTTATAGATCCTATCAAAATCCTATAAGACCCTATTTAATTATTCAGCAGCAGGAGCTTCTGTCTCTTCCTTTGCAGGAGCAGCAGTTTCTTCCTTGCGAGCCTTGCGAGTACGCTTTTTGCCTTCAGCAGCCTCTTCAGTCTGCTCAGCAGAAGCCTTTTCGTCAGCCTTTTCAGCCTTACGCTCCTCAAGACCCTCAGCGATAGCACCACAAACAGAAGTCAAGATAGTCTCGATGCTGTCTTTAGCGTCATCATTAGCTGGGATAACGAAGTCGATGTTACTAGGATCTGAATTAGTATCAACGATACCGAAAACAGGAATACCAAGACGGTTAGCTTCCTTAACAGCGATATTCTCAACCATTACGTCGATAACGAAGAGTGCACTTGGCAAACGAGTAAGGTCTGCGATAGAACCAAGGTTCTTCTCAAGCTTAGCACGCTGACGTGTAATCTGCAACAACTCACGCTTTGAGAGGTTAGAGAATGTACCGTCACTCATCAGTTTGTCGATGTTCGTCATTTTTTTAACTGCCTTACGGATAGTAGGGAAGTTAGTCAGCATACCACCTGCCCAACGTTCGTTAACGAATGGCATGTTTACTGAAGCGGCCTTATCGGCTACGATTTCCTTAGCCTGTTTTTTAGTAGCGACGAACAGGATTTTCTTACCTGACTTAGCGATTGCCTTAAGAGCCTCAGCAGCCTCATCAACTTTAGCTACAGTCTTGTTAAGGTCTATGATATGAATACCGTTACGCTCCATGAAAATATAAGGAGCCATGGCTGGATTCCACTTGCGACGAAGGTGACCAAAGTGGCAACCTGCCTGGAGTAACTGGTCAAAATTTGTTCTTGACATTTTTTTCCTAATTTAAATTGTTTACTTTCTTTTTTAATTCTTATTAGAATCAGTCGGATAGTAGCCGCCCGAAGGACAGATCTACCCGATTTAGATACTAAACGAGATTGTTCAGTTGGATTAACGCTTACTGAACTGGAAGCGACGACGAGCCTTAGGCTGACCTGGTTTCTTACGCTCAACAGCACGGCTGTCACGTGTAAGGAATCCTGCATCCTTCAACTGTTTCTTGTCATCAGCATCAATCTTAACAAGTGCGCGAGCAATAGCAAGACGAAGAGCTTGGCTCTGACCTGTAAAACCACCACCGTTAAGAGTAGCCTTGATGTCGTATTTACCTTCAGCTTCGATTAGCTGTAAAGGCTGCTTAACAACATACTGAAGTATAGCTGATGGAAAGAATTCTGTTAAATCTTTCTTATTTATAGTGATCTTGCCTGTACCTTCTGAAAGGTATACACGAGCTACCGCATTCTTACGGCGACCAATTGCATTAATTACTTCCATCTTACTTAATTATTTATACTGATTAATATCGATTGATTTTGGCTTCTGAGCAGCTTTATCATGCTCTGTACCATCGAATATGAAAAGGTTATCCATAAGAGCACGACCAAGGCGTCCCTTAGGAAGCATACCCTTTACAGCGTGGCGAACCATTTTGTCTACACCATCCTTGCGAGAACGAAGTTCTGCAGGTGTATTGAAACGCTGACCACCAGGGTAACCAGTATAACGTGTGTAAACCTTATCAGTTTCCTTCTTACCAGAGAAAACTACCTTTGAGGCATTGATAATGATTACGTTGTCACCACAATCACAGTTAGGTGTGAAGTTTGGTTTGTACTTTCCGCGAAGCAGCTTAGCTACTTTAGAGCAAAGGCGACCTACAATCTGATCGCTGGCATCAACTACGACCCACTCTTTCTTAGCTGTTTCCTTATTAGCGGAAATAGTCTTGTAACTTAAAGTGTCCATTTTAAAAATTAAATTTTACTACTAAAAAACGTTTAATTACATTGTAATAACAGAGACCTCACGGCGCCTCCAGTCTAAAAGAGACCATCCATAGCATTCGCTCTGTCGTGCAAAAGATTCACTAACTGCGATACTCGGCCAAAAGTAAGGCTATTAACACTAATGCACTACTGGGGTTTCTAAGTGTCGCCCCTGTAATCGGTGTGCAAAGGTACATATTTTATTCTTACTTCATGTTGCTAGAGTATAGCCGAATCAGTTAATTTACGATTAATTAACTATATTTCAAATCGTTAACTAAAATTATTCCGAGTTATTAAAGCATTACGAGTGCTCTAAGTCTTCTGATATTTATGATTAAGATGGTTATCATAATTATAATTGAAGATATTTTTGCGTATCTTGACCATATTATATCTATACACAAACTTTATCATTGTGAATAGATGCAACTTATTTGATTCATAGAATACTGGTGGCATGTATACACGATACAACTGTGCAACCGTATCAAAGGCACTGAAATCTTTTATCTCGTCTACATGTCCTTCATATAGCCAATCTTCAGCATAGAAACGATTGTGCTGCAATTCTCTACGATCAAGATATGGCAAGGTACGTATATATTTTGAAGATGCCCACCAAAAGTTACCAGCATACATTCTATATGGTGCAGGCTTAGGAGGATAGCGGTTGCACCCATAAGTATCATAACCATCAAGGAGTACGTTTACAGCTACCTGCCACTTATCCATGAGAAAATACTCCATAAGAAGTCGCCACGCATTCACTCTGCGCTTGAATTTGGCAAAGCAATGATCTTTACGTTTTTTTGTAAAGAAAGAAACACCCTTGGTGTGGAAATAATAAAATAGGCACTCTTCATGATCACTTTTTTCACGAAGGAATTCTAATGCAGGATATTCAAAAACTTTAGGGTTATTATCAATTGATATTATCTCCAACTTATCACTATTAACTATTTTCTTAAGAGTATCTACGTCACCTTCATGCAAGGTTATACAACTCACATAAAATTTGGCACTAGCATCAAGAAGTCCACTGGCTCGCAAGCGTTGGACCTGAGCGTTGACTAATAACTCCCAGCCATCAGCACAAAACACATGATAAACTCCATATATTGGCTTATCAGTATTTACTGGATGATCCCATGCTGATAAGTCATGACGCTGAATGGTGCGAAATAAAGTATTATATACCCTTAACAAGACATTCATAACCTTTTGTTTTTTAGTTTTTGAAACTTATGTTGGCATCTCTTCTTGTAGTTATATCCAAAGACATGCTTCTGAATTTTTCGATAGTTATACATAAATATAAACCTGAACTTATCCATTATCTTTGTATTTCCCTGAACATATATGGAACGTGGTATGCGCACAAAATATAAATCAGCAATTGTATCAAAGGCCGAGAAATACTTATGTGAATGTTCAAAGAGCCATGTCTCAGAATAGAATCTATCATGAGAGATTACGTCTTCACAAAAAGCAGGCAAAGTTCGTAAATATAATGAATTTGCCCACCAATAGCTTCCTGAATACATTTTTTGCTTTTTAGGAGGCCATAGGTAACACCCATAAGTGTCATAACCTGCATTAAGAACATTGACCGCTATATTCCATTTAAAGAAAATGAAATACTCCATCATCTCACACCATGCCACAATTTTATTCTTAAAAGAAAGGAAGTTGCGTTCTTTGCAATCTGAAGTTTGATAACTTATTCCCTTGGTATGGAAATAATATATCATGCAATCTTCAGCATCACTTATATGTTTAACAAATTCCAATGCAGGATATTCGTATCTCTGCGGATTATCAGTGACAGAGATGATCTCTAGTTTATCACTATCAACAATCTTTTTAAGTTTATCAACATCACAGTCATTGCTAGTGATGCAACTGACATAAAAAGTTGTTGTGGCATCAAATAGTCCACTGGATTTAAGACTTTCGATCTGCTTAACAACCAATTTTTCCCAACCTGTATCACAATATACATGATACACACCATATATGTTTTTATCTGACTGAGGCGTTATATCCCACTTGTGCAGGTCACGCTTTTTGCAGACATGAAAAAGGGTATCATAAACTCTGGCTAATATATTATTCATATCAATCAGCTCTTAACGATTCTATAAGGTTAGCAAACATATTATGCATGCTGTATAATGGGGTCCAACCCAGAGAACGGATTTTATCAGTAGACAGTCTGAGTTTGGTAACAGGAGAATATCCCATGCCATCTTTTAACTCGATAATAGGTTTTACGTTGGGATTGAATTCGCGGCAAAGGTAACGCGCCATCTCAATAATAGAGATATAAGTATCTTCGTTAGCCACATTATAGGCTTCACCATCCTTGCCTTTCAATAATATATAGAAAATAGAATTTATTGCATCTATCGTGTAGCAATAACATCTACTGAGTTCTCCTGTCGTATGCAAGGTAATATCACTGCCAGAGATAATGCTACGAGCAAACTGTGCAAACACTCTATTATCATCTTTTGAAACGCCTGCGCCAAAAGTCTGAGCGAGACGAGCTATACGTACAGGCAAATTCTTTTCAACGGCATAAGCATGGCAAAGGCATTCGGCAGCACGCTTACCAATAGGATAACTGCTACGGGCATCAATAGGATTAATATATCCCTGTTGATCTTCTGTTAAAGGAGTGGTATCATCATAGACCGTTCCATAAACTTCAAGAGAAGATATATAAGCCATTGACATCACTGAATGTGAAGACGCATATTCCAAAACTTTCTCTGTACCACTAATGCCTGTGAGAATAGTTTCAACAGGACGTTCAAGAAAATATTTTGAAGCAGTAGGACTGGCGAAATGAACAATATAATCAGCCTCATCACAAGGATTAAACAATTCTGATGATGCGAAATCATATACATAAAAATCATGATTAACTGTTTCGTCACCAAATAAACGAAGAGCCTTTTCTTTATTCCTCACTACACTCGTGACATGCAGACCAAGTGAATACTTCTTATCCAACGCCAAAAGGCAATTTACCATACATGCTCCAAGTAACCCTGTAGCACCAGTAATAACAAACTTGCTTCCTTTCAATATCTCTGCAAGCGGAAACTTTTCGGCAAAGTCATCGATATCACGTTTCTCTATTCTATTCATATATCTAAAGTCCAAATATCTGTTGATCTTCATGCACCTTAACCATAGCACGCAACACGAAGAAATCTGTAGGAGTAGTAATCTTAATATTTTCCATTGGTCCGATTATCGTACCCAGCTTATAACCATAATAGCTCATCATAGTACATGAATCTATAAAATCATGTCTATTTTCATTTAATGCTCTGCGATGCGCACTAATTATATCACAGAGATGAAAGCTTTGTGGCGCACGAGCAATCAAAGAATTTGCACGAGAAGGTATTTCCAATGTATCATCAGGCTGCTTAACTATAAAAGTCTCGGTTGCAGGAACACAAGTGATACAAGTGCCGCACTCCTTGACCTTATTGATATTATCACTGATAGTTTCTTCGCTAATAAGAGGTCGCACGCCATCGTGAATCAAGACAGTGACATCATTGCCTGCAGCAATCTCTTCGGCAGCACACAAACCGTTGTAAATAGAATCCTGGCCCGTATTTCCACCCGAAACAATCTTAACGACCTTGGTTATCTCAAACTTACGCAGCATTTTTTCCAAGAAAGGAATCCAACTCTCAATACAAGATATCACGATAGCATCTATCTGAGGATGGTTATCGAAAAGTTCGAGCGTATAAATAATTATAGGCTTGCCATTAAGATCAAGAAACTGTTTTGGACGAGACTTTGTATGCATTCTCAATCCAGAACCTCCAGCAAAAATTACAGCAATATTCATAGTCTTATTTATTATTAATCATGAAACACGATTTCTACTTTATGTCTGTCTCGCTTATCATGTGGTGGCAGATCCATATAGTTTCCATAGGCAATACGACATAGCTCCTCTGGATCAGCAGGTCCCTCAAATGTATGTCCCTCAAAAATGATATCCTTATGGGGAATCATTATACGTTTTGGATTGCGCTCATAGAACCAAGCTCCATAAGAATGCATGTATAAATCAGAATTACCAAACACATGACCTATCGCTCTGAACATTGGGAACACGGCATAATGAAGGATATTATATCCAACTTGTGCCAAACGAGGATGTCTGCCAGCCAAATCAAAGTTGACTACACATGAAAGTTTGGCGGCAAAGTGCTGAAGCCAAGGTATCATATAACCCTCATAAGGAAATATATCAATATGGAGTCCACGAAATTTCTGAATAACATGCGAGCGGCGTTCTCTCTCATTTTGAGAGTCACTACTTACGTGTTCACTCTTAAGGTCACGCAAACATGCCCATTCCTTATAATATCCAGGATCAGTGTCGTTATTTTGCAACACATACTGTGGATGGGGGTGTTCTATGAGGTATCTGCACAATCTGTTATAATCAGAATAGCTCACAACAACATCTATATCATCATCCCAAGGAATAAATCCACCATGACGCAATGCTCCCAGCACATTTCCACCATCAATGCGACAAGGGATGCCTATGCTTTTGCAGACATCCTGCAAATAGATAAGCATATCAAGCATGCGCAATTGGCCACGGCGAAGTACCGAACCATCTGGGTTATATTCCTGACGCAGACTTTCCTGCGTCTCTCCTGTATTGAATACTTTCATCTTTTTTGTATTAATATTTTCATGACTGCCGATACATCTTTAGCGCAATTGCTGATATTATATACCTGCTCTGCTAATGCTCTGCCACGACGTCCCATCTCTGATGCCTCTTCTGGATTTTCAGCAATATACTTTATTGCCTTTTCCCATCCATCAACATCACCAGGTTCTATGGTTATTCCACAATGCTCTTTTTGGATATCCATAGGCATCTGCAAATTCTTTGTACAAATAAGAGGAATACCCAAAGCCAAAGCCTCAACGACAGTAGTAAGGCCAACTGTATAATTTGTAGGGAAACAACATATCACCACACATTGTGACATATTAACCAATTTACTCATTTCGGCATGAGCCAAACCGCCTATTAAATGAATACTTATATTATCATGGACATCCATGTCGGCAAACAGTTGTTCATAATTCACGCCAAGATACTCTTTGCAAGAATAGAGATTCAGTGATAATGAAGTCTTATTGAAAGCATGTATCAATGTTGGCATGTCTCGCATTTCCTTTCCTGTAGATATAAATCCTGAGCGCAAGCCTTTATCGAAACCATCTAATAATGCGTCATAATATTTTAAGTCAGCACCCCATCTGACAACATGCATGCATTCTGGTCTTGCCTTAACAGAACATAAAGAGTCACGAACGATTTTATCAGAAAAGAAAAACATTTCGTCAATCCCTTTATAAAACAAGCGGGCAATGATTTCACGTGAGCGGTTCTTTGCCTTCACTATAGGTTGATGGTGCCACACACAAACAGGATGGCGAAAGATGCCTAAAGCTCTGAGAAAAATAATAATTTCAAGGCCACGAAATGTTGTTGCATAAATAGCATCATAATGCTCATGGCAAGTAAGAATTTTAAAAGCTGTATGTAAAGATAGTTTCCAACGCTGTTTAGGTCGTATAGGCTGATGCATAACAACATCAATCCCATAATCAGGCAAATGGGTAGCACCATAAAGGAAATGCCCAGGAAACGTTCCACGCTGCCATTGTTGGTAAACATTTCGTATGTCTATTGTATGATAATAGTATACTTTCATTCAGATTTTATTTGCAAAAATAATGTTTTTTCTTTGATTATCCACCTTTTAATACTAATTTTGCATATACAATCTTGATTATATAACGATAAAAGGTTGTTATTCACAATGAAAACATTAAAAGAGAAAACTGCCACCGGTATATTATGGGGAGCAATGAACAATGGGAGCATGCAAGTTCTTGGTGCGCTCTTTGGTATTATCACAGCTCGCCTCCTGTCACCAAAAGACTATGCCCTAGTTGGTATGCTTGCAATATTTCCTGCTGTAGCTGGAGCCATTCAGGAAAGTGGTTTCACTTCGGCATTAGTAAATATGAAGAAAACAGAAGACAATGATTATAATTCTGTTTTCTGGTTTTCATTGATAATGGGAACGTTATTATACGTAATATTATTCTTCTGTTCTCCATTTATTTCTTATTACTATAAGCAACCCGAAATCGTGGTACTCTCAAGAGTATCTTTCATTACAATACCTTTATCTGCAATAGGAATTGTGCCACAGGCTTACCTATTTAAAAGTTTGAAAGTGAAGGAAGCAACTATGATTAGAATTCAGGCACTTATAGCATCAGGAATTGTTGGAATAGTGATGGCCATGAATGGTATGGCTTATTGGAGTATCGTTTGGCAACAGATTATATATGTGTTGATAACTAGTATTGGTAAGTTCTTTTATATTCCTTGGCGTCCCTCAATACATATTGACTTCAAACCTGTAAGGAGGATGTTTGGATTTAGTTGCAAAATAATGTTTACATCTATCATAAATACTGTAAGCAACAACATTCTAATCGTGATATTCGGAAGATTGTTTCCTGTTCAAGCTGTAGGAAATTTTTCACAAGCTAATAGTTGGAATAATAAAGCCTACACATTGGTCTCTGGAACTGTGGCACAAGTGGCACAACCCGTATTCTCATCAATAGAAGATGATAAAGAAAGACTGTGCAATGTTTTCCGAAAAATGGTTAGATTTACTGCATTTCTTTCATTCCCCGTAATGTTTGGACTTGCCATCATATCACAAGAATTTATTTTATTGGCTATAGGAAACAAATGGGCTGAGAGCGTATTCTTGCTTCAAATATTATGCATCAGCGGTGCTTTTCTGCCATTACACAGTACATTTCAAAACCTCATTATAAGCAAAGGACGTTCAGATTTGTATCTTTGGGGAAACTTAGGACTTTTACTAAGTTCTATCGCATTGATTGTTGCCCTTGGAAAACTAGGAATTGTTGTTATGATTGTGGGGTATTCTATGCTTAATATCGGTTGGGTGGCTGTGTGGCAATATTACGCGCACAAACTTATTGGCCTGAAGTTTATTGATACAATGAAAGATATATTCCCATTTTTCATTTCAGCGTTCGCAGTAATGAGTATATCTTACTTCATAGCATCGTTTGTAGACAGCATGGTATTAAGACTGATTATCAAAATGATTTTATCAGTCGTAATATATTTTGCCGTCATGAAACTTGCTAAAGTTAAGATGTTGGATGAATGTATGAATTACATATTTCATCGTAACAAATAAATCTATATTTTAGGAATCTGATTGAATGGAGTTGTGAGATAACTTACCAGCAGACTGACATTCCAGAGCAGAAGGTATAGCGTGATGCATGAGCAGACAACGCGTAATGCCATTTTATATCTATGATCACATACATGCATCAAGGTAGCCAATGCCAATGGAATAATAAATATCCAGTCTGCCGACATAATATAAACTTCTGTTATGCCAAATCCTAAGACCAGATGAAGAACCATGTCTACAGCAAACCAAGACATGCACATGCGCAATAACTTGACATTGCGGCCTACCCATAATGAGAAAGCAAACATCAATACAAGAATTGCCTCAACTGCATAATTAAACCAATAGTTATAACTGACAAACATTGGACGCGTAAAAGATAAATCCTGCAAAAGATGATCTTGATGTAATTGTATTGATTCTCCAAATAGATTTTCAACTATAGTAGCTACACGAGGAGTAGTAGCATCTGTCAAATTAAGTAAAGGAGCATCACTGATAGGTTTACCGGTATGGCTGCTTATCCATTTATTTCTAACAGCATTATGCTTAGCAACTTTATCGGCATCCTTCTCTTTATTACTCTTCTCTATCTTGTGTATAACCGCCTTCTGGGGAACTTCAAACACATTGTACTGAAACCAATATACACCCAAAAGCAACACAAGAGGAATGAATATTGTTAAAACAAGTGACTTAGGACGTAGATATTTTTTCCCATTGACAAATAATGCTGATAATAATGTCTTTGCACCATTCGTCAATGTTACTCCACTGGTAACGAAAAACAGAATTGCGATCTGCCACCACTTAAAGTAGCTATGATTCTTTATCTTTCGTCCTGCTAAATATAGCGTCATCGTGAGTAGGAACAGAGAAATTACGAAATGGTCGGGGACAATCATCGCTACCATAACATGAGCTATAGACAAGAACATTGCTGTAAATATCAATGCATCACACCTGCGAAGTTCCAAGAGTTCCTTAAAGATTCGATACATAAATAGTACCGAATATACAGAACAAAAAAGAAGTAATAGCGCAATGATATAAACTGCAAAATTTGATCCGAAAATCCACATCATACAATGATTGATCAAATAGAGCGGATATAGGATAGACAAGAATAAAGGATGACGAGAGGTTTCAAAATGTATGCGAAGATTTGAAAGCATTACATATGACCAACAATCATACCCTGACATGCGGAAGTTTTTGGAAAATATAGACCAATAACCAAGATGTCCACCTTTAGTAAAACTATCAGGATAGTTGGATATAAGTAGCCAATTCAAACAAAACAAAAATAATAATGCGATGAGAGCGACCCAACGCTCCTCTTTATGTATCTTAAAAATATTCATCTGTTTAATATTTCAACTGATTATAGAATTAATCAATTAGTTACAATCTTAATATACTTTCTTTTCCCAACAAGTAACAAGTTTTTGTTTTATCTAGCACCCAAGCTATAGCAAGACTGCCAGATATAGCTATAAGAATTGTTACAATAGCTAACGACCAACCAGAGGTATCAAAAGCCAGCCAAGGTTTATAGAACTTGGATGCCATCGTGAATACAGGATGGAATATATATATAGGGAATGTATTCATTCCTATTATAATGACAATTTTATTTATCTTCTTATCATGGATATAACCGTAGAGCCATGAAGAAAAAGAAATGAAACAATAAACCATTACAACTACCGTGATCAATCCCCAATCATAAAAGGCACTATTGAATACCAATAAACAGAAAGGTATTAATGATAGTGGTGACTTATAAAAGACTTTGCCGAAATCACAATCTGTTTGTCTGAGCAAAACGCCTATGAAATAAAATGAACTTATCTTAAACGATTGCAATGGTGTGAATAGGGAAATCAAAAGAAGTAATATTGCAAAAGTCAAAAGGCGCTCCATCTTATACTCGCGACGCATAGGGATGGCGAAACAAATATAGTATAACAATCCACAAATCAACATTGAATGGAGGAACCAATAAGGGCCTATAGAAGTGATCAACACCTTATTAAGGATCACACTCACCGACAATTCATGTATGCCATCACGTACTGGCATAAAATAAGAAACAACAGAATAGGCAACTGTCATTACTACATAAGGCACAAGAATGCCAAGATAATATACACTAAATTCACGAAAGCCTTTCTTGATATTAACAAGATATCCCGTAATAAGCAGGAACGTAGGCATCATGAACGAAAGTATAGCCGCTTTCAGTTGCGGATGTAATGTTGTAAATGGTACGATGTGTACCAATATAACAAACAAAATCAATACTGTTCTTGTATAATTAATATTGTCGTTTCTTTTCATAGACCATTAAAGTATTGTGAGATATTCTACTATTAATGCAGTGTTGTAAATAAGCAAGTATGCTGCCAAACAACATATCATAGAGCGGAACGCCAGAAGTTTTCTCTCGTTTAGCTTTTTAACAAGACATGCTATCACGATTGTGATAACAAAAGCCCAATGAGGACTCATAATATAGACTTCGTTTATACCAAAGCCAAGTCCAAAATGGAGTAACAGATCAAATGCCATAAACGACACAGCCATCCACATGAACCTGTTTTTGCGTCCCAAGAACAATCCAAGTCCAAAAAGCAAAACTATTATACCATCTACAACATAATTGAAAATCCACTTGTAATGCACAATAACTGGTCGCCCCGCAAGCGTATCACCCAAAAGATAATTTTGATGCAACAGAATCGATTCACCAAACAGATTCTCGACAGCAGTCATCATACGAGGTGTAGATATATCAGTCCAATTAATATACTCGCCCTTAGCAATAGGTTCTCCCTGATGAGCAACGTTAGGGCTCGCTTGTTTTTTGCGATACTCATCAACAGCCTGTCTTTTTAATATAATGTCAACAGCTGAAGCTATTTCTGAAGAATCATTTATATGAGTAGTATCCTTATACATCTGATAAATTTTCTTCTTATGTTTCTCAGCTAGCCTTGCCTTAGCTATCTGACGAACATGCCATTTAGGATACTCAAAATGTTGATATTCGTAATTAGCAAACATCCAGATGAGAGCTGAAGGAATTATAACGACAAGTAATATATTTAATGGACGGAAAAATCGTTTACCATTAGTAAATACACCAGCAAGATAAGTCTTTACCCCATTGCTCAGCGATATGCCAGCAGTAAGAACAAACAGCAATATTGTCTGACATCTAGACATAGACAAATGCTTTTTCATCTTTAGTCCACTTATATACAAAGTCATTACCAACATAAACATTGACATAACAAAATGATCAGGAACCATTGAAGCCACCACTACGTAAGCAAATGAGAATGTGAATATAGTCATAACGGACGCATCAAAACGTTGCAACTCTATGATTTCTCGGAATATTCTATATAAGAAGATAAAAGAATAGAATGCGCAGAAAATCAAAATAGCTGCTACGACAAACTGCACACAATTATGGCCGGTCAACATAATTAATCCCTGATTTATTTGATTGGGAATATACATGAAGAAAGCCAACAATGGGTGACGATGAATGTTATATGATGTAGTCCACTTAGAAACGACTTCATAAGTAAGAGGATCATAGCCAGATATATGGAATGTCTTTACAAAAAGACTGCGATAGTTTTTTGATAATTTGCTGAATCTATCATAATACTTTATAATCACCAAAACATTCAGCATCAGTGTATAAAGAAAGACTCCTAAAGCGAGCCAGCGTTCTTCTTTACGTATCTTGAATATATTTATCATCTAATGAAACTTTTTTGTTAAGAAATAGCGGACCAAGATGAAATTCACCGGTACACATATGCAAAACATAGGTATGGGAGCATAAGCCTTTGGCACACCAATATATATAAAAAGCAACAGGGTTAATGTCTGCAACAAATAGTTGACAACATGGCTCAATGCAAATCCAATTCCTCGCTTAGCATTAGCTTTAACCTTGAATGTATAGTGAGTACTGGCAATGAAATTAAATATAAAACTTATTATATATCCAATTGTATTAGCTACACCTGGGGACGTTATAATAAGCATAGCAAGATACACACCGTATTGCAACAATGCGGCAATGGCACCAACGATTCCAAATCTAAGAATCTCACCAAATTTTTTACGCTTTTCAGTGCCTAAACGGTCTGAAATGTACTTCATCTGCATAATCTAACATTTCTTTATCTCCACGGCTATCACCATAAGCTATGATATAATAGTGTGATCGAGGTTCTGTCAATACCTGTTTGATGCGCCTCACTTTCTCTGACCCATAACAATTTGAAGTGATGAAACGTCCAGTGAGCATCCCATTGATAACCTCAACTTTAGTACCAAGAACCTTGGCAAACTCAAAGAAAGGCTGCACCCAATTATCTATACTAGCACTTACCACGTATACTTTTGTGCCTTCTGTCATCGCTGTTTCCATCTCCTTTACAGCCTCAGGACGAAGAAGATAACGACTATCAGACGCGAACTTACGACAAACTGCATTGAAATCATCTATTTTCATGCCATTATAAAAATGGTTGAAAACATGCTGCTTAGCTTTCCAATTTGGATATAAACCAAATTTCATTAATATCAACAACGGACTATAAAGTAAGAAACCTAATAGAAACCTGACCTTACCACATGAATAGAGAATAAATTCAAGTAATGTATCCTTTGTAGTTATGGTACCATCGAAATCAAAAAACAAGATTTTTTCTCTCATCGCTTAAATACATATATTATTATCAAGAAAGAAATTAACCAAGCGAAGACTACCAACTGAGTGAAGTGATCTTTCAAAATAATTTTTGTTGGATCACCGCTTTCCTTGTCAACAACGGCTAACTGTATATACCGTAATAACCCCAAAAGGACAAATACGCTCGTGAGATAAAGATAATCTGTATGAAAATGCTCTATAACTTCAGGACTAACCGTGTACATTATATAACAGACCAAAGTGACCGAAGCCGTTATTGTTATTGCCTGATTGATAAATGTGAGATTATATCTTATGGTGTTGTGACGTGGAGCCTCTCCAGTCTCCTCCATTCTCAAGACATCGTCACGGCGCTTTGCAAAACTCATAAACAAAGTGATGAGGAAGGTCATAAGAACAATCCACTTACTGAGTAAGATATCAGAAGCAAAACCACCTGCAAACAGACGTAATACAAAGCCAAATGCCACAATACAAACATCAACAATCGCGTATCGTTTCAATTTTGCACAATAGGCTATATTCAATACCCAATAGAAAAGAATAACTCCTCCTGTCTCAATATTGTTTTCAGGCAAAAACGTGATACATATCATTGACAATAAAATCATCAACCCCATAAGGATATAAGCCTGAAATACCGAAACCGCACCAGAAGCTACAGGACGAGTGCACTTAGCTGGATGCCGTCTATCATCGTCAACATCGTGAATATCATTATAACAATATATTGACGAAGCTGCAAAACTATAGGCCATAAATGTTATGGCTCCGGCAATAAGAGACTTCACATCAAAAAGTTCTCCACCGAAAAACAAAGGCACCATCACGAAGAAATTCTTTATCCATTGCTTCGGACGGATTAGATTTAAATATGCTTTGCTGTCCATTTATTCTTTTCTATAAAATTTGATATGTAATCCACTATCTTACTCAACAACCATGCTAACGGCAATGTTACAAATAAACATATAAAGAATGAAGCCCAGTAACCAAATGACCCTGGTATATAATCAAGTACGAAGTGTATGTGTATAAGATAACATTCCAGACTTAGCGCTCCGACAAACTTAAATAGTGTTTTGACTTTTTTCGAAGTCATACGTAACACTCTATTTAATAAAAGTATTGTAGTTATAGTGAGTGGAATATACAACATCCTTTCTACATAAATTGGGAACATATTGTGCAATTCCTGTTCAAGGAATATACTTGAAGAAAGGGTCATTACAAACACAATCAATATCATCCATATACTGGCGCCGTCCATTTTATCCTTTCTACGTACAGACTCTCCCATATTTATTCCTATAAAAAATATAGGCACACGACTCCAGAAAATCTCAAGATGACCGAGAGTATCGTGAATAGGAGTAACATACTGTACAAGTATGCACCACAATATCATAACTACAGGAAGCCAACGATAAACTGGATGACGACGTATGAGTTGTATATATGATGGTGCAAATAAATAGAGC
The DNA here is from genome assembly GCA_018054505.1 of Prevotella sp. Taxonomy (GTDB): domain Bacteria; phylum Bacteroidota; class Bacteroidia; order Bacteroidales; family Bacteroidaceae; genus Prevotella. The sequence continues at coordinate 5,545 of JAGPJJ010000012.1, read as the reverse complement.
ATCATCATTGCGGGTATATACCAGAACGTGAGTTCACCATGCAACCAAAAGCCCCAATTTATAGTAACCTCGCCTATCAAATTAATCCATGCAGAAAAACTATGACCATGAAAATGAGGTATGTAATAAAGACATGATATTATCAACCATGCAGGATAGACTCTAAGATAACGACGCTTGAAAAAGCGCTTTACCGAAGGGTGTTTCATCCATGAGAACCACAACCCAACGCCACTAAGAAAGAGGAACATGTCAACACCGATATTTCCAATACGGCGCAAACCAAAGAACATGTTGTAGCGTGGAAGAGCAACATGGAACAGAAAGATGAAAATCATTGCAATTCCCATCAATTCCCCACGATAACGCGAAATGTTGGCAAGTTCAATATCTTTTATCTTCATTTCAATGGTACACGTTTTATTAACTTATTAAATAGCCAAGCCAGACAGATGCTAGAAATAACATATAGAAGGAATCCGGCATAATAGTCGCCATTTTTGCTTATAGGAATAAATATCTTGCGTGTGATTGGGTGGCAAATAAACAATGCAGCACTAATGCTTCCCATCCAAATCAAGAATGTTTTAATTGACACAAATGTGCTTCGGTCTAAAATTTTAACGAATCCAACGCTTGCTGTACAAACAAAAGCTGGTACAAATGTCCAACCTAGAAAACTATTACTTAGAACACAAACAAGTAATGACGACATAACAAACAGTGAGGCATATCCCCACTTTGTCATCTTGCGACCATAACGAGCATAGAGGACACCTAGACCAAACGGCAACATACCTCCCATAAAATTATATCTGTAACGATTAAGGGCTTCGCCTTCGGCATCAAAAAACAACTGACCAAACACGCATGCAGCCATAATCAAAAGAACAATTACACTGCTACGACGACACAAGAATAACTTGTAGACAATATACAATTGAAGCATCAACCCAAAAAACCAATATGGACCAGGCCAAATAATATCATCAGGTTTTGGTAGAATATTATTAAACATACCAACCATCGCAACAATATCAATAAACTTGTAATTATGCGCGCCTGGAGTTATAAGATCTAACATTGTAAACGCTACAAAGCCTATTATCATCATCTTAAACAGTTTCATGTAATGATAGCGTATGAAACTAATCGTTGAAGGCAATTCTGCATTTTTTTTCTCATATTTCATAACAAGTCCATAGGCACTGAGAAACAAAAATATGGGCACGCCATAATGGCCCAAATATGAGAGAATATGCATTGGCAACAGACTATCTGGTGCGCAAATTGAAGACGTCATCCAATCCACGTTTTGCTGAAAATATTGATATTCATTCTCCTTTACCACAGGATTTAACCAATGGCAATAATTATGCAGGAATATGCCTATAATAGCTAATCCGCGCATAGCATTGCAATCCGTACGACTCAATAATTGTTCGTTCATTTTTTCTTCTTATTCTTTATATATGCATCACGCAGCTTGTCATAATCAGTCGTGGCTTTGAGTATTCGCGGACGCATCTCGTCATATTTACTACTAAGAATATTATACTCTTCATGATAGTCTTTAGATGAAATTCCAGCAAGATACAACAACATGTCTGGCAATGCATCTGTCATAAATCTACGTTTTCTTGCTTGTACAATTTCCTTAAAGATCTCAGGACGACTGTGGGCGTATTTTGGAGAGCAATATATCCAGAATGGAATTTCAAATTCATAATGAGCCAATGGCCAGTCAATTGAGGCAGAATGGTTTCTACAGATAAAACCACGATTTTCCTCATAACACTCTTCACCATGATCAGGCATATAAATAACAATTGCATCCTGATTTTCAAAGCGCTTACAAATCTGGTCTACAATGGAATCATTGTATTGAACAGCATTATCATAATAACTTAACACCTTACGCTGCTTTGGAGTTAGCTCTGGACGCTTATCTTCATAATCACTAGCAAAGAACTTGAACTGACTGCGTGGACAACGGGTTCGATAGTTAACATGTTGACCTATAAGATGAAATATAGTAAGGTTATGGCCATCTGGCTTTATCTTCCCATCCTTAACAAAATTATCATAATCAGTAAGCAAATCCTCGTCAAAGACATGCAATTTATCATTGCGAACATCAAACTGTGCTTTACTTAATTCTGGATTATTTAAAAAGAAGCCTCCACTAAAATCATAAACAGCTGCTTTTGCTTGTGGTAAGAATTGGTTTGTAATGAAAGAGACTTTGTAACCAGCTTTTCTAAATAGTTCAGGGAACAAAGGATAATCGCACCACTCTCCTTTTTCACCTATCACATGCATCGAAAAAACATTTTTAAAGACAAAGCTTGTCAAGTTCCACGGTGCGACTACATCTGTGAATGGAACAAGAAGTCCACTTCGCTCACGCTTTATCTGACGTGGAGTTGTTGGCATAAAATACCCATATTGCTCTGAATGATGCTTGCTATAACTTTCACCAATAATAAGTACTATGTTTGGTGACCGATAAGAACAACTATCAACCTTTACTGTTTTAGCAGAAGCTACAAGTTTATCTATCTGCTTTGATGCCAAGGAATTGGCATAGATACTAAATATAAGCCGACTAATTGGAGTATACAAAACGGCATGATTGTCTTCAGTTAAAGTATGTTCTATATCACCCACACTGGTTCCTGACATTAATTTATATGTAGCCATCTTATTTGGAGCAGAAGCAATCCCACCCCATAGAAGCAAAATTATTGATAAAAGTCCGGCATAAGGTGTATATCTATCATCCCATTTAAAATTTGGCAACTTCACTTTTTTCATCTTTGGCAAGTAAGCTACAAAGATATTTATGATTATCAGAAGTAAAATCCAGCCGACATTACTAAAAATCAAATCTGGAGAAACTAAAGTTGAAAGAAACTCTCCAGCCTCACGGCTATCTGTTTCATCAACAAGCATTAAAATAGAAGGATTTAAAGTAGAATCAAAATTTACGAAACAATACACGTCTACTAATGCCACAACATAAAGCAGCACATACAAAGTCATTTTGACCCATCTACGTATTTTCAACGGAAAAGCGAGTAGAATAGCACATAGTATGAAAAGGTCAAAAAATAATTCCAAATACAAGTTTTCATAAATTTCCGCATTCTTTGTGTTAGGCAACGTAGTCCAAGCACATAGACATCCTAGCAGATACATAAATATAAAAAACAATGCATTGGCTTTTATCGGGCTGAACATTTTGCGCAAGATAGTGCCCAATACTCCTAATATCTTCATCAAATCCTAATTTTTCTGCAAAGATACTGCAAACGAGTGGAAAAGCAAAATAAAACGTGTTTTAATTTGGTATCTAAAAAAGCCGACAGATTCATAACGTTATGGTTAACTAGCAAACAATGAGAATAATCACTAGTCTCTAAAAAAAACAACAGTATATGCTGCTATTCAATCAGACATTCTTTAGTATGCATAAAGCAACTCATTAGTGTATTAACAGTATATTTGACTAAATAAAAAATATACGGGAGCATTCCCATATTTATGGAAAAGCTCCCGAATGTTTTAGAATTATAATTAGCTTATAATTCATAGAGTTTACCTTCCTATAGTGAAACCTAATTTAAACGAATATCACATATAGGAAAATTATTCATCTTTCAATTATACCACACATCAGTAGAAATTATTTGAACTTGTGTGGGCCCTTTATCGTTTTCCTCATCACGAGTGTAAACTTTAAGGATTTGCTCTTGTAATGCCTTGTTAGTTTTCATGATCATTGCGTTTAGTTAGTTAAATGCGATATTACATCCTAGCGCAAATATAATCAAAAAAACATTCGTTGTCAAGAGTATAATTAATAATAGCCTACTTTTTTAGCATTATTTGTATCATTTTCAACATTACATCTTAATTTTTAATGTAATATGTAATACCAAAATATTATATAACGTCACTTAACAGTTGGTATTTGAAACTCTGTTGGAAATGTTTGCTGCTTACCATTTGCGAGCACTGAAAGTACCAAATGTATAGTACCTGACGACAAGCGACGATCTGCCAAAACAAGAGCTGTGTAGCGAATTCCGCAATTAGGCAAAATGTTTTCAATATGTATACTAGGTGATATTTTAATATGCTTATTTCTAGTCGTCTCAACAACTTGGGGCTCTACATCTGTAAGCGTGTCTCTACCATGATTAAAAACTTCAAAAATCACTTTACTTAGCTCTCCTCTCTCTATTTTACCATCCATATTATCATCAATAAAACGAGCATTACGTATTTCTACGACAGGCTGAAATGAAATACCAAAATCGTTTATAGAAGTTACCTTATTTTGAGGAGTGATTGTACTATTATGCGTTGTATAATCAGAGCCATTAAAATTATAAATTCTGTCGTCACCAGAGTTGCTATTATCAATTATACTATCATGATATTGTGGCTGATCACTACGTACTTGTTCTGAATTAGTTGTCTGTTCATTATCATAGCCAGATAAATTAACAGCTCTTTGCTGATCAACAGCGTTACCAACAACAGCACCAACAACAGCTCCACCAGCCATTCCAACTATTGTTCCTATGTCAGAACCTCTAGGACCATTAGCTATTCATCCGATGGCACTTCCAAGTATGGAACCTAAATTGGAACCAATATAAGCACCATTACCAGTATAAGTGCCACAACTACCCAATAACAATGCTATAACAGCAAATATGATTATAGTCTTTCTCATGATTTTAAGTAATTAATTACATTGCGAATATACAACAAAAATAATTTGTAAGAAAGGGATTTTACCTAAATATTGATGGAAAATCCCTAAAAATAAAAAAAGCGCAATGTAAAAACATTGCGCTTCTCTTTATAAAAGTATAATCGTTTAAATTACTCTGCTTTTGGAGCTTCCTCTGTCTCAGCAACAGGAGTCTCAACTGGAGCCTCAGTCGTTGTTGTTGACTTACGGCTACGACGAGTCTTCTTGACTGCTGCCTTTGGTGTCTTAGCCATGTTCTCATCGAAGTCTACAAGCTCGATGAAAGCAATATCAGCAGCATCACCCTGACGTGTACCCAACTTAATAACGCGAGTATAACCACCAGGACGATTAGCCACCTTAGCTGCAACCTCTCCGAAGAGTTCTTTGATAGCGAACTTATTCTGAAGATAACGGAAAACTACACGACGTGAGTTTGTTGTATCTTCTTTTGAGCGTGTGATTAGCGGCTCAACATACTTCTTCAAGGCCTTTGCCTTTGCAAGAGTCGTAGTGATTCTTTTGTGCATAATCAAAGAAATAGCCATATTAGCTAACATGGCATCACGATGAGATGCAGTACGACCCAGGTGGTTGAATTTTTTATTATGTCTCATTTTTGTTTTTTTCTATTAGAGGACAACGGATTTTTAATCCTTGTCCAGTTTATACTTTGAAATGTCGGTTCCAAATGACAGATTCAGACTTTCCAGCAAATCATCAAGCTCAGAAAGCGATTTCTTACCAAAGTTACGGAACTTAAGAAGATCAGTCTTG
>JAGPJJ010000105.1 GCA_018054505.1 Prevotella sp. | reverse complement strand
GCATAAGGTGCATGGTTGTTGTCACCATATAAAAATAATCACCAACCCTTATCACATCTGGGTCTGGAGCATCAGCCCATATAACAGGATTAGTGAATTGACGACTAGTGATACTACGATTTTCCTTTTGGTCTTTTCCAAAGCAAGTGGATGTGACCAAAGCAAAAAATAAAAACAGTAAAAAACGATTGCGGATCATATTAGATAATTTATTTGTTTCCGCAAAATTACAATATTTTGTAAAGCAAAAAAAGCTGCCATGTTTCATAAACTTTTTGTTATGTAACATGGCAGTTAATTTTATTGAATATGTGCTTTTATTTCGTTTCCATTGTAATTCATGTGATGAATTTTACCGTTAGGAGTTACAATATTGAATTGCCTATCTTTAATGATTCCTGGATAGTTGCCTTTCTGTGTTCCTATTGTGAGTGTGTTGTTGGCATTATCCCAGTGGAAATGTATCGTGGCATACATTCCCTTTTCATAATTGTAGTTATCACCTTCGTCTTCATACAATGTAAAGTCACCGTCAGCACCTGGATATATTCTGATTTCTAGATTATCCCATTTCTTTTCGCCAGTGTATTCCATTTCTGGAGCAAGTGGAATGATGCTTCCAGCACGCATAAACATTGGTACTTCGGCTAATGGTGTGTTGAGGTTGACATATTGACCACCTTTGTATTCTTTGCCAGTCCAGAAGTCATACCATTTTGTGCCAGAAGGAAGATACTTATGTGATGTCTTGTTTTCATTAAAGTTTGTAGCTGTATTTTCTGTACTAGCATTAACTTTCTTGCTATCCCAACCAGTCATCGCATTCTCTTTGATGATCTTTTCTTGAGTATATTTTGCCTCAACAATTGGAGCTGCAAGAATTGAACTGCCGAACATGAATTCATCTGGCATATTCCATACTTTGCGGTCTGATGCAAAATCAGAGAATAGTGGACGCAAATAGCTAAAGTCTTTGCTTGTTACCTGCCATGCTGTTGAATATATATAAGGTAGCAGTCTATAGCGAAGATTAATCATCTTCTCTATGGCGTCGTATATAGGTTCGCCCTTCTTGCCAAACTGGTAAATTTCACGTGGTGCGTCTGTTCCATGACTTCTGAATACAGGACAGAATAAACCATATTGTAACCAACGTACATATAGTTCTTGGTATTGTGGATTATGTGTGGCAGAACCGCTGCCGTTGTTATTGTATGAACCACAGAAGAAACCACCTATGTCTGTGTTGAAGTTAGGATCGCCAGTAAGTGAGAAGTTCAGTCCTGCAGGAATCTGCTTTCTCAGCATATCCCATGATGAGGCTACATCACCACTCCACATGTTAGAACCATATCTTTGTTGACCAGCAAAGGCAGAACGTGTCATGATAAACACACGCTTATCACTGTTTTCTTTGCGCTGACTGTCATAAACTCCACCAACGGTGCATAGTGGGAATGCATTTCTCATGCTACGCCATGTTCCGTTGCCAGCTTTATGCTCATAGTCATGTTCTGTTGGATTAAAGAAGTCTGGATCTGTAGAGTCCATCCACCAAGCATCAACACCTAGATTGAAAAGACGCTTTAGGTTTTGCCAATAGATGTCACGTGCATCTTGGCTGAATGCATCGTATACACGAACTCCTGATGGGTAGTCCATACGTGGAGGCCATGGGGTGAGTCCACTTTGTGGCCATGTTTGGAAATCAAACAACAATCCCTTTTCGTTTAGTTGTTTATATGCTTTCGTCATAGGTCCGAAACTGGCCCATATAGAAATCATAAAATGTGCATTCTTGTTGTGAACCTTTTCAATCATCTTTGCTCCGTCAAGATAATCGTCGGCAAGGAATTCCATAGCATTCCAGTTATAGTTGCTTCCCCAGTATTGCCAATCTTGGATTATTCCGTCAAGAGGGACATGCAGTTCTCTGTATTTATCAACAACGTCAACAACTTCTTTGCTGCTCTTGTATCTCTCCTTGCTTTGCCAATATCCAAAAGTCCATAATGGGAACATTGGAACTTTACCAGAAAGATGTCTCATTTGTGATATTACTCCATCCGCATTTTTGCCATACATAAAGTAGTAATCCATTCCGTCTCCTACTTCTGATGATAATGACATTCCGTTTGCATCATCGTCATAGTTAGTAGGTGAATAGTTATCCCAATATAATCCCCAACCTTTTATAGATTGCACAACATTCTGAAAGTCTTCCAGATTAGATTGCTCCATCAATTTATGGGTGTTGCGTCTGTTGAGAATGCCGTTTTGTATTGTGCCAAGACCATAAACAGGTTCATCTTTTCCCAATGTAAAAGTCTGGCTAACTTTGTAAGCTCCTTTGTCTGCGCCATCTGTGCGTAGATCGAAGTTGCAACCTTTTTCTTTTAGAAGTAGTTTCCCTTTTTTATCTTTGAAAGTAATTCTTCCTAAGCCGTCAACGGCAAGACTTAAGGAATCACTGGTAACTTTGTTTCCACTTCTTGTGATGGCTACATCTTGTGGATTGGCAATAACAACAAGACTTTTCTTGTTGAAGCTGTGACCTGTGGGGACTTTTACAATCCTCACAATAGATGGGGTGTAGAATTCCACCTTGATGTTACATGCCTTAGTGGTAAATTCCACTTCGTTTTTTGCTGTTGTGGTTATCGCAATGCCGATAAACCATATCAGGAATAGTTTTCTATATTTCATGACATATACTGAAAATAATATTAATTCAATACTTATTAATTATGTGCAAATATACGATATTATTTTTGATTTCATCTAAACATCATGTTTCAAATACTTTTTGCGGTGTAACATTGCTTAGAATAATAAAATAAAATCTAATAAATATTGTTTTTGTCATTTCTTTTTTGTTACTTTGTGGAAAGAAAAATAATTAAGAATAGATAAATATGGGAAAAGGAAAGAAAGGCGGTAAACGCATGACGAAGAAGCAACTGAGCGAAGCATTGCAAAGTTTCTTCTCTTCTCAGCCTGGTAAGACGCTGAGTTTTAAGGAAATATTCCGTGCCCTAAGATTAGACACTCATCCACTAAAGATGCTTGCCATTGATATAATGGAAGAAATGACGTGGGATGATTTTATTACGAAGGTTACAGACAGTTCATATAGTTTGAATACAAAGGGACAGTTGCAGGAAGGCACTTTCCTTAGAAAGTCAAATGGTAAGAATTCTTTCTTGCCAGATAATGGAGGCTCTCCTATATTTGTTTCTGAGCGTAACTCGATGTGGGCACTTAATGGTGATCGCGTGAAAGTAAGCTTTATGGCACGTCGTCAGAGACATATTAAGGAAGCACAAGTAATAGAAATTCTTGAACGAAAGAAAGATCAATTTGTTGGTAGACTTCGTGTTGACAAGAATTTTGCTTATCTTGTAACTCCAGAAAACACTTTTGTGCATGATATCATTATTCCTAAGAATAGACTTAAAGGTGGAAAGAGTGATGATAAGGCTATTGTAAAGATTACTCAATGGCCTGATGCTGAGCATAAGAATCTTGTTGGTGATGTGGTTGATATTTTGGGACAAACTGGTGATAATGATGTTGAAATGAACACTATTTTGGCACAATATGGTCTACCATATAAATATCCAAAAGCTGTTGAGGATGCTGCTAACAGTATTACTGGTGAAATCACAAAACAGGATGAGGCTGAGCGTGAAGATTTCCGTGATGTCTTCACTTGTACGATTGACCCTAAAGACGCGAAGGATTTCGATGATGCTCTTTCTATTAAGTTACTTGACAAAGGTTTGTGGCAGATTGGTGTGCACATTGCTGATGTCAGCCATTATGTAACAGAAGGCTCAATAATTGATAAAGAGGCTGTGAAACGTGCCACAAGTATTTATCTTGTAGATCGCACGATACCGATGCTGCCTGAGCGCTTGTGTAATTTCATCTGTTCTTTGAGACCAGATGAGGATAAACTTGCATATAGCGTTATCTTCAATCTTGATGATGAGGCAAATATAAAAAGCTGGAGAATAGTTCATACAATTATTCGAAGCAACAGAAGATATGCTTACGAAGAGGTACAGCAACTGCTTGAAGATAATGGAGTTGTTGACGGAACAGGTGAACCTGCTCCTATTGCTCCTGCTGATGGGTATCATGGCGAGAATGCAGATATGTTGATCATGCTAGACCGCATTGCAAAGAAACTGCGAGCTAAACGTTTTAGCGGTGGTGCTGTAAAGTTTGATCGTGAGGAATTGCATTTCGATATTGACGAAAAGGGCAAACCTACACGTTGTTATTTCAAGCGTTCTAAAGATGCAAACAAACTTGTTGAGGAGTTTATGCTTCTTGCCAATCGTACTGTTGCTGAAAGTGTAGGCAAGGTTAAGGGTGGCAGAAAAGCAAAGACACTTCCTTATCGTATTCACGACAATCCTGATCCTCAAAAGTTGGAAACTCTGAGACAGTTTATTGTGAAATTCGGATACCGAGTAAAGACTGAAGGAACTAAGGGCGCAACTGCACGTAGTCTTAATAAACTGATGGATGACTGCAATGGAAAGCCAGAACAGAAGATGATTCAGTCTGTGGCTTTGCGTGCAATGATGAAGGCTAGATATAGTGTTCATAACATTGGTCACTTCGGATTAGCATTCGACTATTACACTCATTTCACGAGTCCAATCCGTCGATATCCAGACACCATGGTACATCGTCTTCTTACAAGATATGCCGAAGGTGGACGAAGTGCAAACGAGAAGCATTACGAAGAGCTTTGCGAGCATTGTTCTGACATGGAACTTGTTGCTCAAAGTGCTGAACGTGATTCAATCAAATACAAGATGGTTGAGTTCATGAGCGATAAAGTTGGAGAAGTCTTCGAGGCTCATATCAGTGGTATCACAAGTTATGGTGTTTATGCAGAAATAGATGAAAACCATTGCGAGGGTATGATACCTATGCGTGATCTTGATGATGATTACTATGACTTTGATGAGCGTAACTTCTGTCTGCGTGGTCGTCGCCATCACCATACCTATCAGCTTGGTGATCCTATCAGAATTAAAGTTGCAAAGGCTAATCTTGAAAGAAAACAGCTTGACTTCGCATTAGTGAATGAATAAAATAAGCGTTTTGCGCATTTAAAAATATGAAGGCTGAGAGTGACTTGTTCATTCTCAGCTTTTTATTTAAAACGGTATTCTTAAGTATACTACGTGCTATGGAAATCAAAACTACATAGAAAGTTATATGTATAGTTAATGTCTTGCATAGGTAATAACTTAATTTAGAGTATTCCTTTGGCTTTATATTAAATAATGATAGAGCCATTTATGCGTTATATACAATTGAATTTTTGTGGTTAAGCAAAGCTAAAGGTTAGAAATTAAATATAAAATATATTTTGTAAATACAGTAACTTTGAATTAATGCTCTTATCTTTGTAATATGAAACTACAATTATATAAAAAAATAAATAGATGAAAAGAATTAATATCTTATTTTTATTTGCACTTATATCAATAAGTTCTTTTTCGCAGATAAACACAATAAAAGATAGAATAAACAAGATTATCCAAAATAAAAATGCGGGCATTGGCGTCGCAATACTTGACCTTAATAGCAATGAATCCGTTGTCATTAATGGTGAAGAGCACTATCCTATGCAAAGCGTATTTAAATTTCCTATTGCTTTAAAGGTTTTAAGCGACGTGGATAAAGATAAGATAAAACTTGGTGATTCTGTATTTATCAGTTCTGCAGAACTAAAAAAAAAGACTTGGAGTCCTATACAAGAGAAATATCCAAATGGAAATATTAAAATGGCACTTTCCGATATCATATATTATATGGTAGCTTTAAGTGATAATATTGGGTGTGATGTCATTTTGAAAAATAATGGAGGTGCTTCATCTGTCAATAATTATTTAAGGTCTATTGGAATTGAAAATATGACAATTAAGGTAAACGAGGCAGAACAACAAGCAAAGCCTGATAAACAATTTCAAAATTGGACAACTCCTAATGAGGCTATAAATTTGCTTACAATGTATTATAAACATAGTTTATTGAAACCTGCAACTCATAATTTTTTATGGGAGACAATGAAAAAGACAGCTACTGGCTCTATTAAAAATAAACTGCCAAAAGGAATTGTTGTAATACATAAAACCGGATCTGCTCCAAATATAAAGAATGGAACAGCGGTTAATAATGATATCGGAATAATGATGTTTCCACATAAAAAGGCTATAGCCTATGCTATATTTATTAAAGACTCCAAAGAAACGTCTGAAACGAATTATAGTATTATAGCTGAAATAGGGAAGATAATTGCCGACTATAAAAAGTAATCTAATATAAATATGGAAATGCCTCCGAAAGCTAATTGTCATACTCTCGGGGGCATTTAATATTTAGCAAAATAGTTAGTTATTTGTCATTTTCACCCTCAGGTCCTCTATGTCCGCGCTTAGGCATCATATTTTGGTATGTTGTGTATTGACTAGTAGAAAGGATGCTTTTCAGTTCATTTTCATAAGCTAGTCTCTTTGTGCGATGTTCTTCCATCATGTTCTTCATTTCTTCTATCATCTGTGGACGTTCGCCGTTGTCCATATTGCCAAAACCATTAGGACGCATTCCTCTCATTGCTGGACGTTTTAGTATGTCGGCGTATTTCTCGTTCAGAGCTTTAACCTTAGCATACTGCTCGTCATTCAGTCCAAGTTTGGTTTGCATCTGCGTTGTTATTTGTTCTACAGTCATTGGTTCTGGATGCCTATTAGGCTTACCATCAGATGGATTCTGAGCCATTGCCAATGACATTGTCATTGCAGCAATGATTGTTAACATAAACTTTTTCATAATTCTCTTTTAATTAATTGATATTTATTTTACCTTAATTCCGCAACACTATTATAAATTAAACTTTTTAAGTACCTGAGCAACAAAAAGTTGCTCAGGATTTTGCCATGTCGAAGAATTCACTTATCTTAGTGTTGCAAAAAATAAACAAGAGAAT
>JAGPJJ010000001.1 GCA_018054505.1 Prevotella sp. | reverse complement strand
AATTCCATATAGAAACGCATTGCGTTTTACGTTGTTTTACCTCCTAAAGCATCGTAAAATGCAATGCAATATAACGTAAAACGCACGGCAAAACATCGTAAAACGCAATGAGAAACTTCGTAAATGGCAATGTTATATGATGAAAAATTTCGCCTATATTTTATCGACGAATAACTGTCACTTGATTATACTCGAAAAGAAAGTCTAACTAGTTGATATTCAAAGGATAGACGCTTCGACACTAGTATTTTTGAAAAGTCAAAAGTGTGCGCACGCGTGTTATAGTATTATAGCACTAGTAAATGAAACTTTGGCTAACAGCTCAAACTTGATTTCATAGCATGAATAAAAATCTTGCAGTATCTTTGCCGAGAATTCAGCGGAGTTCGCAGAACATTTAATCAAGCTTGAAAATTCTGTTTTCGTTTACTGCATCTATGTATCCATCCTCAGTTCCTTAGATGCAGAAACGTTTCTTTGAAAAAATTACTTATAAAACACATGTTATCCTCAAAATGCTACAAATTGCCGTAGCTAAAACGTAGCTTGCCGCAGCTAAATCCGGCAAGCTACATTTCACGCCCCCCAATGTTTATAGGCTTTGCGAGAAAATCCGAAGCTCACGTAGCTAAAAACACGAAGAGAGTCGGAATCAGAATCATATACACGTTTCAGAGTAAATGATAAATGTATTAATGGTGAATTTTATTTAGCTTCATTCATGACACCTTCAATATATAGGCGTGTCATTTCAGTCTTGCCATTTGTACGTATAGTGATACTCTTTTTGAATTTACCAGGAAATTTTCCGCTACCATTATATGTAACCTTTATTTCACCTTTTTGTCCAGGCATGATAGGAGCCTTTGGATAAGATGGGACTGTACATCCGCAACTAGCAACAGCTTGATTTATAACAAGGGGACCATCACCAACATTTGTAAAAACGAATGTTGTTTTTTGAACAGCGTTATTCTCAGAAAAAGTTCCAAGATCAATTGTCACTTTATCAAATTTGATGTCAGCTTGTTTTTGAGCAGATGCCATAGTGAAGAATGCCATCAGCATCATCGCTATTGTAATAATCTTTTTCATTGTGTCTAATTTTGTTAATGATATTGATATTGTCGCAAAAGTAATAAAGATTTTGAATACTCATATGATAAAGTCTGTTTTTTATAAAATATTAAACGTTACATAAGTATTAGCACTCAAATTATTATAAACAATGTATAGACAAATCATAAAAATAAATCCCTTCATCAATTAAGTGAAGGGATTCAACTATATATTCTTAAATTACTATTAATTAGTAACTTCTTGCAATGATTACACGATATTTTGCAGGCTTGCCTGATACCATGTCAATGCCTTCGGTTTGCTCATATGCAAATGGAACGCATCTAATAGTTGCCTGAGTTTCTTCTTTAATCTTTGCTTCTGTTTCTTCAGTACCGTCCCAGTGACAAAGGTAGAAACCACCATCTTTAACACGCTCTTTGAACTCTTCGTAGTTTTCGCATTCGTAAACGTGTGCATCACGATATTTTCTTGCTTTCTCAAATAGATTGTTCTGAATATCATCAAGCAAATCTTTAACACGCTCAACAATGCCGTCAAAGCTTACGTTCTCTTTTTCCAAAGTGTCACGTCGCATGATTTCAATCGTGTTGTTTTCCAAATCGCGACCGCCCATAACAAGACGTACAGGAACACCTTTAAGTTCATAGTCTGCAAACTTGAATCCCGGTCTCTTGTTGTCAGAATCATCATATTTAACGCTAATACCAAGTTCCTGTAATTTCTCAATAACAGGTTGTAATTTGGCAGAAATAGCATTATGCTGTTCGTCACCCTTGAAAATTGGAACCATTACAACCTGAATAGGAGCAAGCTTTGGAGGAAGAACAAGTCCATTGTCATCGCTATGTACCATAATGAGTGCACCCATAAGACGTGTGCTCACTCCCCATGATGTAGCCCATACATATTCAGGCTTGTTTTCTTTGTTTAAGAATGTAACATCGAAACTCTTTGCGAAGTTTTGTCCTAAGAAGTGACTTGTTCCGCTTTGAAGAGCCTTGCCGTCTTGCATCATAGCCTCAATAGTATATGTGTCAAGTGCACCGGCAAAGCGTTCAGTTTCACTCTTTACACCTTGAAGTACAGGGACTGCCATCCATTTTTCTGCAAAGTCGGCATAAACCTTAAGCATCTTCTGTGCTTCAGTTTCAGCCTCTTCACGAGTTGCATGTGCAGTATGACCTTCCTGCCATAGAAATTCTGATGTGCGTAGGAATGGACGTGTGCGCATTTCCCAACGCATAACGTTACACCACTGGTTGCACATGATAGGAAGATCTCTCCAAGAATGTATCCATCCCTTATATGTGTTCCATATAATAGTTTCAGAAGTAGGGCGGATGATTAGTTCCTCGTCGAGTTTGGCTGCTGGGTCAACAACGACAGAGTTTCCATCCTCACTTGCTTTAAGTCTGTAATGAGTTACTACAGCACATTCTTTGGCAAATCCTTTTACGTGTTCAGCTTCTCTACTAAGGAAACTCTTAGGGATGAGGAGGGGGAAGTAGGCATTTTGCACACCTGTCTTCTTGAATTCTTTGTCAAGTTGCTCCTTCATTTTTTCCCAAATAGCGAAACCGTATGGTTTGATTACCATACAGCCACGGACAGGTGCCTGTTCTGCTAGGTCTGCCTTTGATACCAAGTCATTATACCACTGACTATAATTGTCAGCTCTCTTGGTAAGTTCTTTAAGTTCTTTTGCCATTATATTTAAGTTCTTATATTTATATTTGTTTGCAAAATTACAAAAAAATGTTGGTAACCACTATGTACAAATTAAAAAAAACATTATTTATTTTATTCTTACTCACAAACTTAGGTGAATATTGAATAATATAAGCTGTGCTTGGAAATATAAAATTTAAACAAGTTTTATTTTGATTTTTCACTCATTTACTTTATCTTTGCAAGCAGATATATGTAACTTAAATTATTAAAGAGTATGAATAAATTAAAGATCGCTACATTAGGATTTTGTTTCCTAACTGTTTTTAGTTGCGCTACGAAGCAAGGCACAGGTGCTCTTATTGGCACAGGTGGTGGTGCTGTTTTAGGTGCAATCATTGGTAAAATAGCTGGTAATACAGCTGTAGGTGCTGCTATTGGTGGTGCTGTAGGTGCAGGAACTGGTGCCATTATTGGACATCACATGGATAAAGTAGCTGCAGAGGCTGCAAAGATTAATAACGCTAAGGTTGAAGAGGTTACAGACGCTAATGGTCTTAAGGCTGTTAAGGTAACATTCGACAGCGGTATTCTGTTTGCTACTAACAAAGCTATTTTGAATTCTGGTTCAAAGAATGACCTTTCTAAATTCTCTTCTGTATTAAAGAATAATTCTGATTGCCATGTTGATATATATGGCCATACTGATAATACAGGTAATGACGGCATCAATATTCCATTGAGTAACAGTCGTGCACAGAGTGTTGTAGATTACCTTAAGAGTTGTGGAGTTTCACCTTCTCAGTTCCAAAAGGTAGAAGGTAAGGGAAGTTCTTCTCCTGTTGCTGACAACACAACAGCAGCTGGACGTCAGCAGAACCGTAGAGTAGAAGTTTATTTGTATGCTAGTCCAGCTATGGTCAATGCAGCAAACAATGGAACTCTTTCAGAATAAGATAAGTTAAACAAATTTTAATATTGGGGCGCATACTATTTTGGTGTGCCCCTATTTTTTTCGTAAATGAAAACTAAAGTCTGGAAAATCGTTAGATGGGGAGTATCTTTGTTTTTTGCTTCAACCATTTTGGCTGTAGTTGTGCTTCGTTTTATTCCCGTTTATTTCACACCGTTAATGTTTATCAGATGTTTTCAGCAAATTGCTGAAGGTAAGAGTATGACACTCCATCATCATTGGGTTCCAATTGATGAGATATCTGATCATCTTCCTGTTGCAGTAATGGCAAGTGAAGATCAACGATTCCTGTTGCATCATGGTTTTGATTATGATGCTATTGAAAAAGCTGCTAAAAGAAATATTGAGGGCGGAAAGCGTAAATTAGGAGCAAGTACAATTAGTCAGCAAACTGCTAAAAATGTATTTTTGTGGCCAGGCCGTTCATGGGTGCGCAAGGGATTTGAAGTTTATTTCACAGCTCTAACTGAGTTGTTGTGGAGTAAACAACGCATCATGGAAGTGTATCTTAATTCTATAGAAATGGGCGATGGTATATATGGTGCTGATGCTGTTGCAGAGTATCATTTTGGTAAGAAAGCTGAAGATTTGAGTCGTTCTGATTGTGCTCTTATTGCTGCAACATTACCTAATCCACGTAAATTCAGTAGTAAGAGTCCTGGAAGCTATATGCGCAAGAGACAAAGACAAATATTGAGTAACATGCGTTTTATTCCTAGTTTCCCGAAAGAGGGGAGTGATTACAATCCTTCAACTGCCGCTGGCGGTGTTTACTCAAAATAAAACGTTTCTATCTATTTTACAATGCTCTTAGATGAATTGAATAGCGGACAGCGTGCCGCAGTCGAATTTTGTACAGGTCCTCAGTTGGTTATAGCTGGTGCTGGATCTGGCAAAACTCGTGTGTTAACATACAAGATAGCCTATCTGCTAGATGACTTAAATTATGCGCCATGGAATATCTTGGCTCTGACTTTTACAAATAAGGCTGCGGCTGAGATGAAAGCACGTATCGGAGCACTTGTAGGACCAAAGAGGGCACATAGCTTGTCTATGGGAACTTTTCATAGTATCTTTTCTCGTATTCTGCGTGTAGAAGCTGATAAACTAGGCTATAATTCTGGTTTTACAATTTATGATGAAGCTGATAGTCGCTCATTGATAAAGAGTATCGTAAAAGAAATGGGATTGGATGATAAGGCGTATAAGCCGGCAAGCGTTCATTCACGTATTAGTATGGCAAAAAACCATTTAGTCATGGCTGAGCAATATGCTAATGACCAAGAAGTACTAAAGCGTGACAGCGATTCAAAACAATCTGAAATTTTTAGAATATATCAGGCTTATAAACAGCGCTGTCTAAAGGCTAATGCAATGGACTTTGACGATTTGCTCGTTATGACATGGCGATTGTTTAAAGAGCATGAAGATGTAAGAAAGAAGTATGCTGAACGTTTTCAGTATGTGCTTGTTGATGAGTATCAAGATACCAACTATGTGCAGCAATGTATTGTTCTCCAACTTACCAAAGATAATCAACGTGTGTGTGTTGTTGGTGATGATGCTCAGAGTATTTACGGATTTCGTGGTGCAAATATTGATAATATACTTGACTTTCAGAAAATTTATCCTGAAACGAAATTGTATAAATTGGAGCAGAACTATCGTTCAACACAACGAATCGTTCAAGCTGCAAATAGCCTTATAAGCCATAATCAGCGTCAGATTCACAAAGACGTTTTTAGTGATAAGGAAGAAGGCGACAAATTAGTTTATAAGCCAGTTTATAGTGATAAGGAAGAAGCAGCTGTCGTTTGTCGAGATATTAAGCTTATTAAGCGTAACGATGGTTGCGAATACAGTGATATCGCAATATTGTATCGTACTAATTCTCAAAGCAGAAGTTTTGAGGAAGAGATGCGTAAACAAGGCATTCCTTATCGTATATTTGGTGGACTGAGTTTTTATCAACGTAAAGAGATCAAGGATATTTTAGCTTATTTTCGTGTTGTTGTCAATCCTGATGATGAAGAAGCTATTAAAAGAATTATAAACTATCCAGCAAGAGGTATAGGTAGTACCACTATCACAAAAATTGCTTTGTGTGCCCAGCAAAACGGAATTAGTTTTTGGGATGTTATTTGTCATCCTGTTAAGCATGGACTTTCAGTCAATAATGGTACGATAACAAAGCTCTCTAAATTTGCTGAATTGATAAATGGTTTTATTAGTCGCTTAGATACCGATAACGCTTCGGAACTTGGTAATGATATCATAAAACAAAGTGGTATGAGCGCTGATATATTTGGATCTAATGACCCAGAAAGTCTTTCTCGTCAGGAAAACTTATCTGAATTTGCCAATGGCCTTAACGATTTTGTGGATTTACGCATGGAAGAGGGCGACGTAGAACATGTAAGTCTTATTGATTTTATACAAGAAGTAGCTCTTCTTACTGATTTGGATAGTGATGATGGAGATGAAAGTCGAGTTAGTTTGATGACTATCCATGCTGCTAAAGGACTAGAGTTCCCAACAGTTTTCATCGTAGGAATGGAAGAAAATATTTTTCCAAGTCAGATGAGTTTAAATAGTATGAGGGAGCTTGAAGAAGAGCGTAGATTGTTTTATGTGGCAATAACTCGTGCAGAGAAACATTGCATTCTTACAAGTGCTAAGAATAGATGGAGATATGGTAAAATGGAATTTGATACTCCGAGCAGATTTTTGAAAGATATTGATCCAAAATACATTAGTATTGAGGATGAAAGTTCTAGCTTTGGAGATATGATGACATTTGAACGTCCACGACAGACTAAGCGTATTGATACTTTCAAAAGCATTGCTAATAAGCCACAAAATGTAGAAAGCAATTATCAGCGTGAAGCTTTGCGTCCTTTGAAAAAGCAAGTTGAGAATGAAGCAAAGCCAATGGAACTACCAACAGGACTGCATTTAGGTAGCGTTATCGAACATCAGAGATTTGGTGTAGGAACGGTTGATAAACTAGAAGGAGAGGGCGAAAATCTTAAAGCTACAGTAAGTTTTAAGAATACGGGAACTAAAATGCTTCTTCTTAAATTTGCTCGTTTTAAAATATTGAGTTAACGGAATGAAAACTATTCGTCTTTCATCCCGTTATTATCTCTATATTGAGTAGGAGTCATTCCTTTTTTCTGTTTGAATAGGCGAGTGAAGTATACAGGATCATTAAAGCCTGTGCGATAAGCCACTTCTGCAATAGTGCATGTATCTTTTTCTAGATACATACATGCTTTTTTCAATCTGAATTCACTGACAAATTCTTTGGGAGATATTCCAGTCAAGGTCTTTAGTTGTGTGTAAAATGCTGTGCGTGACATATTAGTCATGTGTACCATATCTTCAATCTTAACGTTTGCATCAGAATAGTGAATTTCAAGCCAGTCTTGCAAACTTTTAACAAAATCAAAATCTTCATTATTCTGGAAGGCTATTTCTTCTGGCCCAACTTTAAGTACCCTCATTCTATTGAGTGCATTTATTTTTACTTTCTTTCTCCAAAGTAATCCTCCTAATATTCCCCCGATGATGATGATAAGATAAACCCACAATGCTGTATTGGATGCAAAAGCATAAGGCGGAACAATAATATTTATTTTTCGTTCATCATATTTATTGGGGTTTTCAAGTAGAAAAGCCTTTACTCTAAATGTGTATTCTCCGGCAGGTACATCATTATAACTAACAGTTCTCTTGTCATTGGCATTCAGCCATTTATCATCATATCCCTCTAGCATATACATGTAGTGAACCCTATGCTGCAGTTGATAATTCAGAGATGCAAACTTTATTGAAAAAGCACTTGAGCGTGAAGGCAGTTTGACTTGTCCACTATCCGGTATGTAGTAATCATAGGTGTTGTTATTGCGTGGAGTCATTAATTTGTCATTAACGTAAAAGTCTGTTATGGCAAGCTTAAAGTCAGAACCTTTGGTTGTAGTAAGTAATTTTTTATCTACAATATAATATCCATTTAGTGTGCCAAACAACATTCTGTTATCTGGTAAAGTGTATGCAGAGCATTCAGAACACGCTATATCTCCAACGCCATCTTGCATTGAGAAAGTCGTAAATAATTGTTTTTGAGGGTCATATGAACAAATAATTTGGTCACAAGAAAACCAAACTTGTCCACTTTTATTAAATGTTATTCCTCGTAATTCTTCACTAGGTAGACCGTTTGCAAGCCCAAAATTTTTAAAGCGCCATAGGTTTTTATTATCTTTTCCTATTGATTTTATTAATCCTCCACCGTTGGTTGCTATCCACATGTCTCCACTTGGAGATTTGCTTATTTCAACGATATCGTTGTTGGCCATTTGCTCTTCAGTCTTTTTTGTTTGTTTTAGTGTATGAGCTTCAAAGGATTTTTGTAATTTATTGAATTTAAGAAGTATTATTCCATCAGAAGTTCCAGCCCAAACAATACCTTCGTTATCAATTTCAAGTGTTCTCACTTTAATGAATTGGTCTTTGCCGTAACCTTTTATGTATTTAGGAGTGATAAGTTTGAACTTACCGTTACCTTTATTCATAAGAATATTTACGCCTCCATTGTATGTGGCAATCCAAATGTTGCCAAATTTATCTTCTTTTGTGTTGTATATATTTTGCGATGTGAAAGGGTAATTTACTTTTATTGGTTTCCTTTGTCCGTATTTGAGCATATACAAGCCTTTTCCTTTTGTACTTATCAATATATTTCCAAGATGATCTTCCATCATACCATATATCCTACCTTGTATGCTGAAAATTGGTGCTTTACTTGAGAGAGACAAGTCTTTGTTTTTTAGACTGTAAACCTCTCCGGCTTTGTTTGAAATAAGAATCCTTTTTGATTTTTTATCATAGATGATAGCTCTTATCTCATTTACACCGTATTCATAACTTTCTGGTTTAGGAACTATTAGTTTTATCTTGTTATTTACAATTGAAAGCTTTTCCAACCCTCTTCTTATGGTTGACATCCAGACGACTCCTTCGTTGAGTGCCATATAGGTAGTAACAGTATTACTTAAATTCCATGTATCTTTAGGGCTATTATAGAAGTAATTCATTTGACCTGTTATTCTGTCGTATACACCAAAGCCTCCATGGTTCATTCTGGCCCATAAAACGTTGCCTGTTTCAAAAATTGTACATCCATTTATATCACTCTCGGGTATACTTACTTTCTGTGTGAAAGATTTGACTTCGTTTGTTGTTGGATTAAACATAGATACTCCTTGTTTATCGGTTGTAAACCAAACCAGTCCTTTTGAGTCTACGTGTAAAGCAGTAATAGGAGAGTGGGATGTGTTTTTTATGTTAAGATATTTACTTTTGCATTTTCTTGTGTCGCGTATGATTATTTTTCCACTTTGAGTGCCTAGGTACAAGTCTGAACCAACAAATCCCATTGTGTTATAATGTTCACCAGAAATCATTAATTTACCACGTGTTCTTCCTGTATTCTTATCGACCATAATTAAGCCTTTTTTTGTGCCGAGCCATAAGTTTCCATAAGCATCACAGGCCATATTATATATGTTTCTTTTGTTATCAAATATTTTTCTGATAGCGTGCGTCTTCTTATTAATATATATTTGATAAATGCCTTTATGAGGTATGATTATATATACATTACCATCTGGAGATATTGTTAGGGCATTGCTGATTTTAAATTTGTTCTCGGTTAATGTATCATATATTTTCATGTTGTCACAATCCTTAATCCCATCAAATGCATTTGTTATGCAATCTGTAAATCGATTGAGAACAAATATTCTGTTGTCATACATTATCATCCAAATATTTCCTTGGAGATCAGTCTCTAACTCAAGGATTCTGTTGTGAAAGTTTTTTATTCCGCTAGCTTTTCCTGTAGCATAATTTTGAAAGTTATACCCGTCAAATCTGCTTAATCCATTCCATGTAGCAATCCATATATAGCCAAATTTGTCTTGTATAATGTCGCTAATAGAATTACTAGGAAGTCCATCTGTTGTGGAGTAATGGTCAAGACGTGCTTGCATCTGTTGTGCTTTTATGTTGCAAACAAATGATAGAAGAAGAAGGATAACGAAGAGTGTTTTTTTCATTGTATAATAGTTCCACATGTATTTTGTGTGCTAAATTACAAAATAAAATTGCATTCTCCAAACCATTTTTTTTATATATTTAGTTGTCCTATAATTTTTTTTCGCTTTATTTATCTGCAATAATGTCATTATTAAACGTGTTAACATCTTTTTATAGTAAAACGATATATTAAAGTTATGTAATACCATAAAAAAATTGTAACTTTGCATATCAGAAAAGAATAATAAACATACATATATGTATAGAAGTAACACATGTGGAGAGCTAAGACTCTCTGATACTGGTAAGGATGTTACTCTTGCCGGTTGGGTGCAGCGTTCAAGAAAAATGGGTGGTATGACATTTGTCGACCTACGTGATCGCTATGGTATAACCCAGTTAGTGTTTAACGAAGCCGATGATAAAAATCTTTGCGATGAAGCTAACAAATTAGGTCGTGAATTTTGTATTCAAATCAAAGGTGTTGTCAGTGAGCGTCAGAGTAAAAACTCTAAGATAGAAACTGGTGATATTGAAATTCTTGTTAAAGAATTGGTTGTGCTTTCACCAAGTTTGACACCTCCATTTACAATAGAAGATAATACAGACGGTGGTGATGATATACGTATGAGATATCGTTATCTAGATCTTAGACGTGCTGTTGTACGTAAGAATATGGAATTGCGCCATCGCATGACTATCATAATACGTAATTTCCTTGACAGTCAGAAGTTTATGGAGGTTGAAACTCCAATACTTATTGGCAGTACTCCTGAAGGAGCTCGCGACTTTGTTGTTCCAAGTCGTATGAATCCTGGACAGTTCTATGCTCTTCCACAAAGTCCACAGACATTGAAACAGCTTTTGATGGTAGCTGGTTTTGATCGTTATTTCCAAATAGCAAAGTGTTTCCGTGATGAGGACCTTCGTGCTGATCGTCAACCTGAATTTACTCAGATTGACTGTGAAATGAGTTTTGTTGATCAAGATGATGTTATCAACTTGTTCGAGGAAATGGCTCGCACACTCTTTAAAGAAATCCGTGGTGTTGAAATACCAAAACTAGAACAGATGACTTGGCATGAGGCTATGCGCCGTTATGGTAGTGACAAGCCAGATACTAGATTTGGAATGGAATTCGTTGAACTTAAAGATGCATTTACAGGAAAGGGTGACTTCTCTGTTTTCAATGAAGCTAAATACATTGGAGGTATTTGCGTTCCTGGTTGTGCTGATTATAGCCGCAAACAATTAAATGAACTTACTGATTTCGTTAAGAAACCTCAGGTTGGTGCAAAGGGACTTGTATTTATTAAGTACAATTCTGATGGTAGCATAAAGAGTAGCATAGATAAGTTCTATACTACAGAGGAACTTAATGATATCAAGACCGTAATAGGAGCCAAGGATGGTGATTTGGTTCTTATCTTGAGCGGTGATAATGCTAACAAGACACGTATTCAGTTATGCTCTCTTCGTTTGGAGATGGGCGATCTTCTGGGACTTAAAGACAAGAACGTGTTTAAGTGTCTTTGGATTATTGATTTCCCTCTATTTGAGTGGAGTGAAGAAGAACAGCGCTTGATGGCTACACATCATCCATTCACTATGCCAAATCCTGATGATATTCCTTTGTTGGATGAACATCCTGAGCAGGTACGTGCTAAAGCTTACGACTTCGTTTGCAATGGTATAGAAGTAGGAGGTGGCTCATTAAGAATTCATGATACTAACTTGCAGGAGAGAATGTTCGAGGTTCTTGGTTTTACACCTGAACGTGCTGAGGCCCAGTTTGGCTTCTTGATGAACGCCTTTAAGTATGGAGCACCACCTCACGCAGGTCTTGCTTTCGGTCTTGACAGATTCGTTAGTATTTTGGCTGGTCTTGATTCAATCCGTGACTGCATTGCCTTCCCTAAAAATAATAGTGGTCGTGACGTTATGCTAGACGCTCCAGGTGAAATCGATGCAAAACAGCTAGACGAACTTCAGATAAAGCTCGATTTGAAGGCATAAGGTTGACATAAGTCAAGAAAATCAAGTTGCTAAATGCTAAAATGTAAGTTTTATAGAAATAAACTGTGCAGATTGAGAATTATTAAGTAATTTTGTAGCATCAAATTTATAACATATATTTAATTTGGTGTGGATTTAATTATTTATTAAATTATGGCAGAAAAGAAAGCAACAACAAAAGCAGCTACAGCTAAGAAGACAACAGCTTCTAAAAAGGCAGTGGCAAAAGATGCGTTAATGTATGTAAATGCAGAGAGTGTAGGTTTTCGTGCAGGTGATGTTTATCAGACACTTGCAGCAGCTGGTAAAGCTCTAAGCATTGCTGAGATTGCAAAAGATGCAAACATTAGCGTAGAGGAAACTTATCTCGGTATTGGCTGGCTCTTTAAAGAGGGTAAGGTTAAGGACGAGAACAACAACTTGATAACACTTGCATAATATTCCAAGTTGGATATTTGATAAAGGAAGGGAGCTGAGATTTTAGTTATCAGCCCCCTTCTTTTTGTTTATTATTATGAAATGAATTACGATCAAGAGATATTACGCTTTTTACTTGAAGCTGGCGATGAAGGAATTTCTGTAAAGAAGTTAGCACTTCATGTGCAAAATTCTTGTAACAACTTATTTAACGTTGTCAATTTTGATGATGTTTATGTTTATGTAAGACAATATCTTATGCGTAATTCAAAGAATCCTAATTCTGTTATTGAACGGACAGACTCGCGTGGTATCTATCGTATCAATGCCAATGTTAGTGAAGGTCAGCAACTGATGCTTCATTTTAGAAGTAATACTGAGGAAGAGATAGAAGAAGAAAAACCGGATATAGATCAATCATTGAGCTTGTTTTGAAATCTATCATGTAGAATTTTGATTGTTTAGAAATCTCAGTTTATCTTATAAAAAAAGGCATGAATGAAAATTACTTCATTCATGCCTTTTTATTTTGATTGTATGTAATTACATATTGCGTCCGTGGCAATTCTTAAATTTCTTGCCTGAACCACATGGACATGGATCGTTAGGACGTGGCATCTTGTCTGCTACATAAGGGGTGTGATTTACCTCAGCACCTTCGCGTGTGTCTCTATTTGCTGCTGCACGCATTTCCTCTTCTGCAGATTCTGCTTTCTGTTCAACGTATCTTTGTGAATGTTGTTCTGGAGCTGCCTCATGAACTTCATTCTGCATAACTGGCAACTGACAACGCATTAATACACTAGCGATGCGGTTGTTCATATCGTCAATCATACCGTCCCAAAGTTTCACACTTTCGAGTTTGAAAATCAACAATGGATCTTTCTGTTCGTATGAAGCGTTCTGAACACTGTGGCGAAGTTCGTCAAGCTGTCTAAGATTCTCTTTCCAATTGTCGTCAATAATTCTGAGCATTACAGTCTTCTCAAATTCTTTTACGACGCTAGCACCTTCTGACTTATAAGCATTCTTAAGGTTGCAAGGTATCTGATACATATTCTTTCCATCAGTGATAGGAACAAGTATACGCTCAAACATTTCTCCCTGACTTTCCTCTACCTGCTTGATAACAGGGTAGGCATCTGCTTGTATCTTTTCTGTGTGACGCTTAAATGCAGCCATTGCATCTTGGAATGCACGCTCTTCAAGAGTTTCTTTTGTGCTATTTTCAAATTCATCCTGATCGAAAGGAATTTCCATAGCAAGAACCTTCATGAATGCTTCTTTAGCTCCTTCATAATCGTTGTTGTTAACAATACCAACAACACGGTCCCAAATAACGTTTGTGATATCCATTCCGATACGTTCACCCATAAGAGCATGGCGACGTTTCTCATAGATTACAGTACGCTGTTTGTTCATAACATCGTCATATTCAAGAAGATGCTTACGAATACCAAAGTTATTTTCTTCAACCTTCTTCTGAGCACGCTCAATGCTCTTAGAAATCATAGGGCTTTCAATACGCTCACCGTCTTCAAATCCAAGTCTATCCATAACTTTAGCGATTCTTTCAGAAGCGAACAGACGCATAAGTTTATCCTCGAGACTTACATAGAATACAGAAGAACCTGGATCACCCTGACGACCGGCACGACCACGTAACTGGCGGTCTACACGACGGCTTTCATGACGCTCTGTACCAATAATGGCAAGACCACCTGCAGCTTTAACTTCATCTGTCAGTTTGATATCGGTACCACGACCAGCCATGTTGGTAGCAATGGTAACTGCACCAAGGCCATTTTCAGAACGACCAGCCTCTGTAATGATTT
This sequence comes from Prevotella sp., assembly GCA_018054505.1. Classification (GTDB taxonomy): domain Bacteria; phylum Bacteroidota; class Bacteroidia; order Bacteroidales; family Bacteroidaceae; genus Prevotella. The sequence goes on along the minus strand of JAGPJJ010000001.1, from coordinate 39,738 downwards.
GAGCCTCCTTTTGATGTAACTTTGCATTCAATACATTGTGAGGAATCTTGCGCATGTTAAGCATCTTGCTCAACAATTCGCTTATCTCTACAGATGTAGTACCTACAAGAACAGGACGACCTGCATTTCTCATAGCCTCGATTTCATCAATCACGGCTGAATATTTTTCACGTGCAGTCTTGTATACTCTATCTTGAAGGTCATGACGTGCAATAGGACGGTTAGTTGGAATTACAACAACATCAAGTTTGTAGATATCCCAAAGCTCACCTGCTTCTGTACTTGCAGTACCTGTCATACCAGATAGTTTGTGGTACATACGGAAATAGTTCTGCAATGTAATAGTTGCGAATGTCTGTGTGGCAGCTTCGACCTTAACGTGCTCCTTAGCCTCAATAGCCTGATGAAGTCCGTCGCTCCAGCGGCGACCATCCATGATACGGCCAGTCTGCTCATCTACGATCTTAACCTCGCCGTCCATAACAACATATTCGTCGTCTTTATTGAACATTGTGTAAGCCTTAAGAAGCTGCTGAAGAGTATGAACACGCTCACTCTGTACGCCATAGTGTGCCATGAGTTCGTCTTTCTTGTCAACACGATCCTGATCAGATAGTGAGCTCTCATTTTCAAGAGCAGAAAGTTGTGAAGTTATATCTGGCAATACGAATAGGTATTCGTTTCCAGTCTGCTTTGCAAGCCATTCCGTACCTTTATCAGTAAGGTCTGCGCTATTGAGTTTCTCGTCAACAACGAAATACAAAGGTGCAATTGCCTTTGGCATTTCACGGTTGTTGTTAGCCATGTAAACTTCCTCGGTTTTAAGCATTCCAGCCTTAATTCCGTCTTCAGAAAGATATTTGATAAGTGGCTTGTTCTTAGGAAGAGCCTTATATGATCTGTAAAGAGCAAGGAAACCTTCGTCAATAAGTTGCTTATCGTTTTTGTTTTGTCCTTCAGTAATCTTTTGTTTTGCTTCTGCAAGAAGCTCTGTTGCCTGTTTGCGCTGAACCTCATAAAGTTTTTCAACCAAAGGCTGATACTCTTCAAACATCTGATCGTCACCCTTTGGAATAGGACCTGATATAATAAGAGGTGTACGAGCATCATCAATAAGCACAGAGTCAACCTCATCCACAATAGCGTAGTTATGCTTGCGTTGTACAAGATCGCTAGGGTTTAATGCCATGTTATCGCGAAGGTAGTCAAAACCAAACTCATTGTTTGTACCGAATGTGATGTCTGCCTGATAAGCTTTGCGACGAGCTTCTGAGTTTGGCTGGTGCTTGTCGATACAGTCAACAGAAAGTCCATTGAACATGTAGAGAGGTCCCATCCATTCAGAGTCACGTTTTGCAAGATAATCATTTACAGTGACCATGTGTACACCGTTACCTGTAAGGGCATTCAAGAATACTGGTAGGGTAGCAACAAGAGTTTTACCTTCACCAGTTGCCATTTCTGCAATCTTACCTTGATGAAGTGCGATACCACCAAACAACTGTACATCATAGTGTACCATGTTCCATTTGATTTTTGCACCACCTGCAGTCCACTCGTTATGGTATATAGCTTTATCACCGTCTATTGTAACAAAATCATTTGCAGGATTTGCAGCAAGTTCACGGTCAAAATCAGTAGCAGTAACAACTGTTTCTTCATTTTCAGAGAATCTGCGTGCTGTATCTTTGATGATGTTGAAAGCTGTTGGCATAACATCGTTCAAAGCTTTTTCGAAGATTTCAAGTACTTCGGTCTCCAACTTGTCAATCTGGTTAAAGATTTCTTCACGTTGGTCAATAGGAGTTTCCTCTATTTTACTCTTTAGTTCGGCAATCTGTTTCTGCTGCTCTTGTGCAGAATCCTGTACGTAGTGCTGTAGTTCTTTTGTTTTAGCACGTAATTCGTCGTTTGACAGTTTCTGTATTTCTGGATAACCCTCTTTCACCTTTTCTACTAAAGGTTGAATGAGTTTCATATCACGAACAGATTTATCGCCAAACAATGACTTTAAAAAATTGTTGAAATTCATATTCTATTGTAATTTTATTGTTTTTATAGTATTATTGTGCAAAAATACGAAAATTAATCAGTAATATGCACAATGTTAATGAAAACTTTGGATACAATCCATTATCCCTTATTCAGTAATTTCTAGAATAAAGGACTGCTTTCACATGCGTTTGGCGCTCTGATACGAATGCTTTTTGCAATGGTAGGCGCAATTCGGTCTACCGTTACCGGTGTTGTAATTCGCTCAGCTTTTATGCCCATTCCGTATATGATAATAGGAAATGGAATAACAGCAGTGCGACTAATATATGTTTCTTGTGTATTTTCGTTTAAAAGTTTCCAACCTGGTGTGACATCTATAACGATGTCTCCGCTAACGCTAGGACAGAACGCATTGCGTATTTTCTTCATGTCTTCATTTCCTCCAGCAAGCAATTGCTCACTAGTGTAGACATTTGACACTCCTGCACTCTGCGCTATAATTTCCTTACATCTATTTTCGACTTCACGAAGACTTAGACGTTTCTGTTCTATTAATTTATGATTAAGAAATATCTGATTTCCGAATACTGCGTCAACATAGTTTCCTTGTCCATAGATTGCACTGATATAGACATTCAATAAGTTTGCAGTCCTATTAATATAAAATGTTCCTGTTGGAATTCTATATAATGCATAATTGTTGTCGTCGTCAGTTTCAGCCCCAGTACTTGTAATTACGAATATTACATGTTCCTTGCCGATAGATTTCTCTATTGATTTTACAAGATTACTAAGAGTGTTGTCAAGTTTGGTATAAACACTTTGCATCCTGTTTTGCCAATTTCCACTGGCGTCATCAGAAGATGCTGCCGACAACGTTATAGACAACATATCTGTGATATTGTCAGTACCCATTGAGGCCTTACTGACAATTTCTCCAGCTTTTGTTGCAATATCGTCGTTGTTTATGTCGTGTGAATATATTTCATTGTTTAACCATCTTGGTGATGCACCATAATATGGACTTGTTTGCCACTTTCTCTTGGTAACATCAAACCATATAGCATTGTCTGCCGCATGTCCTGCTGACAGTATGGCAGAACTCTTATCTGCCGCAATACTGTAGACAATACTTGAACCAGCTGAAGAAATTTTCATTTCATCGCTTACTGTCGATGTCTTAAGATTTGCTGGAGAAGCTCCATATCTATTGTCGTCTACACAATAAATTTGTCTTAGTGTACTCTTGTCAAGCCATTGTTGTGAAACTATTCCATGATAATAGGGTGTTGCACCAGTAGCTATAGTAGCGATAGCTGATGCCTCTGTCACAGGCTTGTAAGGATATGTTGCGGTTTCGTAAACTTTGCCTTCCTGCATAAGTTTACGAAAGCCGTCTTGATTAAATAGTGGAGAGAATGCTTCAATATAGTCTGAGCGCAGTTGATCAATGGTAATATTGACAACAAGGCGTGGTGCAAGCTGGAAAGCCTGCATTTCTGCTGATGTTAGCGCTGCTATTAATATGGCAATATATCTGTTCACTATTTTTGTTTTTTGCTTTTTAATAATTGTGATATTAAATCACGTTGAGATACAATTAGCAAAATAAATGCCAAATATTCCAAACCGACAGCATAACTTTGTATGATACCTCCGAGCATAAATAAAATCAAACACGTAAGTATTATGAGATTATACTTTTTATTGCGTGCTAATGCCGGAATAAGCATACCTAGGTTTAGTGGGTTTAGAAGGAGTATCTGGAAGTTGAGACTCACGGTAGGGTGTTGACTAAATATCATTGCTGTAATGATGATTCCGCAAAGTCCTGTCGTAAGCCATACACAAAACATTACTATTTTATAAGGAAGCGGATGGCTTGTCTTTTTCCAGCTCGCTAATAGTATTACCAATATGATAGCACCGATAAGGGTGTATGGATTGAATATGTTTGAATTCTGTGCACTATCTTTAGTTGATAATGTTTTGCCTATTAAATAATGTTCTTGACTGATAAAAGGATACACTTTTCCATCAGTATATTTTATGGTAGCGGTCTTCCAGTCTTTACTTAGATTATCTGGAAGAAATTGTTGCTCCTTTCTATCTATGCTTCTGTCTGCGTTTACTCCAAGTAAAAGGTCATTTCCCCAACGGGCCCAACAGTGGTTGGTATTCCATTTGTGTATTTCTTTTCTATATGAACTTTTAACGCTTTGATTATCTTTGACTTCTACATTTTCACTAATGTTCTTAATCAAGATATCTCGTGCTCTAGTAGTGCAATTGTCATAAAAATAATTATACCTATAAGTTTTATTTTCAGGTAAATAATTATTTTCGATTGCCATTGCAATTTTCATTTTGTCTTGCAATGGAATGTTTAATACCTGTTCTTTAACCCATCTTCCTTCACTTTCGTATTCTTCCATGAAAGCATCAAAAGGCATAATTCCCATTTCGTAATCAGTAAGTCCGAAAACAAAACGGATAATAAAAAATCTTTGACTAAAAGAAAACATGCCATAATTGATTACAAGGTCCTGATTATTCTTTAAGTCATGAAACCTTATGGCTGTGTGTCCGTAGAGAGAATAAACTTCCTCACCAGGACCGCAAGTCAATAGACTTATTTGTATAGAATCATTTTTGTTGCTATTAGAATATTGCTGTGCCTTAACATTACTTGTTAAAGACAGTAAAAAAACAACCAATGAGCTTATAAAAATATATTTAAAACGTTTCACGATGCAAAAATAACTTATATTTCTGACTTAACGTGCATTTATTTCTATTTTTTTTGATAATTTTGCAAGCGATTATTTAGAAAAATATGAAAAAACTAATATTGTGCGCTGCTTTGATGGCTGCATTTGCATCAACAGCTTTAGCCCAAAGTGGCACGAATTCACCATATAGCCAGTATGGTCTTGGTGTTTTATCTGATAATGGAACAGGGTTCAGTCGTAGTATGAACGGGTTGGGCTTAGGTTTCCATGAGCATAATCAGGTAAATACTCTTAACCCTGCTTCATATGCGTCTATTGATTCTCTGTCATTTATTTTTGATGCGGGATTCTCTGGACAGGTTACTAATTTCCAAGAAAATGGAGTTAAGAAGAATGCTAGCAATGCTGATCTCGATTATGTTGTTGCTGGATTTCGTCTTGCAAAGCATTTCGGTGTTAGCTTTGGTGTTCTGCCTTATACTAACATTGGTTACAGTTATTCTTCAACAAATAAACTTAATCAGGTATCTAGTCCTACAACATATACCAATACGTTTAGTGGAACAGGTGGTCTTCATCAAGTATATTTAGGTGCAGGTTTTGAACCAATTAAAGGATTGTCTGTTGGTTTCAATTTGGGATACCTTTGGGGAAACTACGAGCGCTCTATCATGAATTCATATAGTAACGCTTATATTAATACACTTTCTAAATATTACACAGCCACAGTTAATAACTACAAACTTGACTTAGGTTTGCAATATACAGCTAAGATAAGCCATACAGACAATATTACTCTAGGTTTGACATATGGATATGGTCATAAATTAGGAGCTGATCCAAAGTGTCAGACTATTTCTAGAAATACTAGTACAGGTGTTTCTGATACTACGTCAGTATCAATTTCAAATGGATTGAAATTACCTACAACATACGGAGTGGGTATAATGTATAATCGTGCTAATAAACTTAAATTAGGCGTGGATTATTCTCTTATGAAGTATTCTGGTATTGGATATCCAATGTCAACTCTTCAATCTGATGGTAAACAAAATTATGAGTTGGTTAGTGGTATCTACAAAAACCGTAGTAAAATCACTGTTGGTGCAACTTACTGTCCTGATGAAAATGGACGTCATTTCATGGATCATGTAAAATACAATATTGGTGCTTCTTATGCTACACCTTATTATAAGATTAATGAAAAGGATGGTCCAAAAGAATATGGAATTAGTGCTGGTTTCGGAATTCCAATTATAAACGGATGGAATAATCGTTCATATCTTAACATCAGCGGCACTTGGACAAAACAAGAAGCTGTGGGACTTATAAAAGAGAACACGTTTCGTATTAATATAGGATTTACCTTTAACGAGCGTTGGTTTGCTAAGTGGAAGGTTCAGTAAAAATTCCATATACACAATTGAAATCAATATCATCAATTATAATATTGTCGGCATTGCTGTTCTTCGTTTCATGCGAGGAGCAGCATGAGCATACAGCACCGGCTATTCATGCACGTGACTCTGTTGCTGTAATGACAAGTTACGGAGTTAATACTTTAATTTCTGATTCAGGTGTTGCAAAATACAGAATTATAACAGAAGAGTGGGAGGTTAATACAAATCTTCATCCTTCACGTTGGTTATTTAAGAAAGGTGTATTTTTGGAACAATTTGATGAAAAATTCCATGTACAGTCTTTTATTCAGTGTGATACAGCTTATTATTATGATCAGATAAAATTATGGGAACTTCGTTCTCGAGTTAGAATATTGACAAAGGACGGTATACGTTTTTCAAGTCAGCAACTCTTTTGGGATGAAAACAAGCATGAACTTTATTCTTACGTGTTCTCAAAACTCGTAACTAAAGAGCGTACTCTGCAGGGAAACTTTTTCAGAAGTGACGAGAAAATGACAAAATATATCGTAACAAATACAAGAGGTTCTTTCGAGAAAAATGATTTTAGTAACGATGGAACAACTGCTACTCCTGGGGCTAATACTGATTCTGCTCGAAAAGCGCAGGATTCTATTATGAAGGCACAGCATCCAATTGCAACTCCACAGCGCAGAAATACGTCAATACCATTGACGCACTAAAATAAATAATGACAGAACAGGTAGACATATTGTTAGTATTAGGCATTTTAATATCAATGCTTTTATCTGCATTCTTCTCAGGTATGGAGATAGCTTTCGTTTCTGGCAACAGAATGTTGTTTGAGATGGATAAGGAAAAAAACGGCTTGTCTACTCGTATCACAGATTTGTTTTATAAGCATCCTAACGATTTTGTTAGTGCAATGCTTGTGGGAAATAATATAGTTTTAGTTGTTTATGGTATTATGATTGCCAAACTTTTCAACTCAACTATATTTAATGGAATGGATGCAGCTTTTACTGTTCCTGCAGATACCGTATTATCTACTCTTATCGTACTTTTTACAGGAGAGTTTCTTCCGAAGACTCTTTTTAAGAGTAATCCAAATAGATTGTTGAAATTTTTCTCTCCTTTAGCTTATTTGTTTTATGTTTTGCTTTGGCCTGTAAGTCGCTTTGCAACATTTTTGTCGAAAGGGATTTTACGTGTCTTGGGCGTGAAGCTTAAAAAAGAACAAGCTGGAGATGAATTTTCAAAGGTTGATCTTGATTATCTTGTTCAATCAAGCATTGATAATGCCAAGGATGAAGACGATGTAGAAGATGAGGTTAAGATCTTTCAAAATGCATTGGAATTCTCAGATATAAAGGTTCGTGATTGTATGATTCCACGAACTGAAATCAATGCCGTTGAATACGATTGTTCCAAAGAAGATCTGATGCAAAAATTCATTGAGAGTGGCAATAGTAAAATAATTGTCTATCATGATGATATTGACCATATTGATGGTTACATTCATTCATCAGAAATGTTCCGCAATACTTCTGGAGATTGGCATTCGTCAATTTGTAAGATGCCTTTTGTGCCAGAAACTATGACTGCTCGTAAACTAATGAAGATTTTTCTTTGCGATAAAAGAAGTCTTGCAATTGTTGTAGATGAATTTGGAGGAACCAGTGGTATTGTTTCTTTAGAAGATATTGTTGAGGAGATATTCGGTGATATAGAGGACGAACATGATAGTAATAAATATATTGCACAAAAGACAGCTGATGGGGAATATATGCTTTCTGCACGACTAGAAATAGAGAAAGTAAACGAAATGTTTGATTTGAAAATACCTGAAAGTGAAGAATATAAAACGATCAGTGGTTTCATACTTTATCATTATCAAAGTTTTCCAAAACTAAATGAAGTTGTGAAAATTGGTAAATACTCTTTCAAAATAGTCAAGGGGTCTATGACAAAGATTGAACTGGTGAGATTGAGTATAAGCTAATTACACTGTGAAAAAGTACCTTAATATACAAATTTTACATGAAAAATTGGGCCGTTTGCTATTTTATTGTTATTTTTGTAGGCACTTTGAGTATAAAGTAAAGAAAATAAAATAACTAAAAATAAAAACAAATTTAAAGTAATGGCAGCATTAGGAAAAATTAGAAGCAGAGGCGTCATACTGATGTGTATCATCGGTTTTGGTCTTTTTGCGTTCATCGCCGAAGAGGCTTTCCGTTCTTGCGAGTCTTCTCGTAACAACGAACGCCAGCAGGTTGGTGAAGTCCTTGGAGAGAAAGTTAATGTTAACGACTTCCAGAAACTCGTTGATGAGTACAGCGATGTTATTAAGATGCAACAAGGCACGCAGTCTCTTAACGACGAACAGTTGAATCAAGTTAAGGACATGGTTTGGAATACTTATGTTCAGAGTAAACTTGTTGAGAATGAAGCAAAGAAGCTTGGACTTAAGGTCACAGATGCAGAAATGCAGAATATCCTTAAGGACGGAACAAACCCTATGCTTCTTCAAACTCCTTTCGTTAATCAACAGACTGGACGTTTCGATGCAAATGCATTGCAGAAGTTCCTTGCAGAGTATGATTCTCAGAAGAGCACAAACCCACAGGCTGCTCAGCAGTATGAGACAATATACAAGTATTGGACTTTCATCGAGAAGACACTTCGTCAGCAGACACTTGCACAGAAGTATCAAGGTCTTCTTTCTCATTGTTTCCTTTCTAATCCTATCGAAGCTAAGATGGCTTTCAAGGATGAGAATCAGGAGAGCCAAATTCAGCTTGCTGCTTTCCCTTACAGTTCTATTCAGGATGACAAGGTTAAGATTACAGATGATGATTTGAAGGCAAAATATGATGAGCTAAAGCCTCGTTTCAAGCAGTATGTTGAAAGCCGTGACATTAAGTATGTTGATGTACAAGTTAAGGCTTCTGCTGCAGACCGCATGGCTTTGCAGAAACAGTTTGCTGGTTATGCTAAAGATTTAGCAACAGCTACTGATCCTGATGCTGTAGTTCGTAAGAGCACTTCTTCAATCAATTATCTAGGTATTCCTGTAGGAAAGACAGCTTTCCCTAGTGATATCGCAGCTAAACTTGCAACAATGACTGTTGGTCAGACAACTGGTGTGTTCGAGGACAAGGCTGATAATTCTCTTAATATTGTTCGTTTAGTAGCTAAGCAACAACTTCCAGATTCTGTTCAATACAGGCAGATTCAGATTGCTGGTGTTAATCCTGCCGCTGCTCACAAGACAGCTGATTCTGTTTACACAGCTTTAAAGAATGGCGCAGATTTTGAGGCTCTTGCTAAGAAGTATCGTCAGGAAGGTCAGAAGACTTGGATGACTACTCAGCAGTATCAGAGTGCTCCTTCTATGGACAATGATACAAAGAACTTTATTAATAGCCTTAATACAATGGCTGCTAATGAAACCAAGAATATAGCTCTTACTCAAGGTAATATCATTCTACAGGTTTTAGACCGCAAGGGAATGACTGATAAGTATACAGCTGCTGTAATAAAGAAGAATATTGAATTCTCTAGAGATTCATACAGTGCTGCTTATAATAAGTTTGCTTCTTTCGTAAGCGCAAACCAGAATGCTAATGATATTTTAAAGAATGCTGCAAAATATGGTTATAGAGTTCAGGAAGCTTCTGATGTAACAACTTCAACTCATTATCTTGCAAACATTCACGGAACACGTGATGCACTAAAGTGGTTGTTTGATGCTAAGGAAGGTGCTCTTTCTCCAATGTATGAGTGTGGTGACAATGATCATTTGCTTATTATTGCTCTTACAAAGATTAATGAAGTTGGTTACCGTTCACTTAACGATCCTCGTGTAAAGGAAATGGTAAAGGCTGAAGTTATGAAAGATAAGAAGGCTGAGATGCTAATGGCTAAAGCAAATGGTATAAATAGTATTGGTGCTGCTAAGGCTAAGGGTGCACGTGTTGCTACTGTAAGTCAGGTTACTTTTGCAGCTCCTGTATTTGTATCTCTAACTGGTGCAAGTGAGCCTGCTGTAAGTGGTGCTGTTGCTGCAACAGTTAAAGGCAAGTTCTCTAGCAAGCCTGTTAAGGGTAATGCTGGTGTTTATGTCTTCCAGGTTGTAAACAGAGTTAATCGTCCTGCTAAGTTCGATGATAAGTCAATGGAGCAGAAACTTCGTCAGAAGGCAATGCAATATGCTGGTAACTTCATGAATGAGCTTTATATCAAGGCAAACGTTGTTGACAATAGATATTTATTCTTCTAAGCTAAAGAAGAGTTTTTAAAATCATAATTTAAGTCCTATCTGATTTACTTCAGATGGGACTCTTTTTTTATGTTATGAATAGATTTTTGCTTAATGGGGTATGCTTGTCTATCAAGCATAGACTTTTAATTATTTGATAAAGGAAATACCTTAAACAGTGAAGAATAGGGGCAAAAAAAAAGAGTTCATAATTAAATGAACTCTTATGTTATATAAAGTAATATTTAAAAATCATCATCATCACTAACTTCTGTAGCTTCAAGGTCAAGAGCTTCAGGGTCAGTATCGTATGTTGTTCTATAGCTTTCTTCTGTTAGCTTGTCTTCATCAAAAAGATCGTCTTCTTCATCTGGATCGTTATAATGATCTTCTACAACAACATCCTCGTCCTCATTATCATTCTCTTCTTCAATTTCAAGTTCGTCTTCATTACTCTCGAATCCGTCTTCTGATTCAAACTTATTCTTAGGCTTTTCAAATTCTGGCTTTTCTTTAGCGAAGATTGCTTCTACCCAGTTACCTTTTGGAATTTCAAGAACTTCAAATCCGTCTTTAATTTTCTTATCATACATTCCACCGACTTTCTTTAGTCTGTCTTGTGGCAATGTAGTCGTACTTATATCAAAACCACTCTCGATAATATCTTGAATGCTTTGAGAAAGGCTATCCCAGCCACCTCCGAAGTTGCGATCAATAACTTCAAGTAGCTTTGTTGCCGAAATATGACGAATGTTTTCATAAGTAAGGTCGGTGACTCTCATTATAGGACGTTTCTTGATAGCCCATTTCATCTTTGTATTTTCATCAACCTTAACGTAGCCTATCTTAAATCCACGTTCTTCATATTTTGAAATTACGATTGGGTTTTCTGATTTGATTTCTTCAATTTCGAATGCGCTTCTGATAATGTCAGTATATCTGCGCACATTATCCTTTAGGTCTGCTTCTTTTTCAGCAGCTTCCCACATTCTATAAACGTCATTCTCCTGAATATCCCAAACGTTGCTCTTATTTAGAGTCTTGAAAGTTAGAACTTTTTGCTGTTTCATAAGTGTAATTTATCTTTGCTGCAAAAGTAAATACTTTGAATCATATTCACAAACTTTTAGCATATATTTTTTTGTTATATTCAACTAATTCCTTATTTTTGCATATAATTATGAGTGAACCATTAGCAGAAAGAATGCGTCCACGCTCTCTTGACGATTATGTTGGACAGCAACATTTAGTAGGCGAGGGCGCTGTTTTGCGCAAAATGATCGATTCAGGACGTATCTCCTCGTTTATACTTTGGGGACCACCTGGTGTTGGTAAAACAACTCTTGCGCAGATTATTGCCAACAAACTTGATACGCCATTTTATACCCTAAGTGCGGTAACAAGTGGTGTAAAAGATGTGCGTGAGGTTATTGATAAAGCAAAAAATGGAAGATTCTTCAGTTCTGCGTCTCCTATACTATTTATTGATGAAATTCATCGTTTCAGTAAGTCACAGCAAGATTCACTTCTTGGTGCAGTAGAGCGTGGAATTGTAACTTTGATTGGTGCGACAACTGAGAACCCATCATTTGAGGTAATCCGCCCATTACTTTCTCGTTGTCAGCTGTATGTACTTAAACCTCTTGATAAAGATGATTTATTGAATCTTGTGCATAGAGCAATAAATGATGACGTAGAATTGAGCAAGCGCAAAATTACACTTACAGAGAGTGGGGCGCTATTGCGATATAGTGGAGGCGATGCTCGCAAGTTGCTAAATATTCTAGAACTTGTAGTAGAGTCTGACGGCAATACCGATGTAGAAATTACAGATTCTCTTGTTGAGAGCAGATTGCAATCTAATCCTCTTGCATACGACAAAGATGGAGAAATGCACTATGATATTATATCGGCTTTTATAAAAAGTATTCGAGGAAGTGATCCTGATGCTGCATTATATTGGTTGGCCAGAATGATAGAGGGAGGTGAAGATCCGCAGTTTATTGCTCGTAGACTTGTCATTAGTGCAGCGGAGGATATTGGACTTGCAAATCCAAATGCACTTCTACTTGCTAATGCCGCTTTTGATGCGGTGATGAAGATTGGTTGGCCTGAAGGACGCATTCCACTAGCAGAGGCTACTGTGTATCTAGCTACAAGTCAAAAGAGTAATTCTTCTTATCTTGGAATAGACGCAGCTTTAGCTAAGGTAAGACAGACTGGCAATTTACCTGTGCCGCTTCATTTGCGCAATGCGCCTACAAAACTTATGGCTGAGTTAGGCTATCACGATGGTTACAAATATCCTCATGATTATCCTGGACACTTTGCAGAACAACAATATCTACCTGATGATTTGCAGAATGAACGATTTTGGAAGGGTCAACATAGTCCTGCCGAAGAAAAGCTCAATAATTGGATGAGTCAATGTTGGGAAGACAGATTTAAATAGGGTAGTGATATATTAAATATTGAAAAGATGAAGATGAAAATAGTTGATTTAGATGGATTTGGAGTAAATCCTGGAGATTTAAGCTGGGAAGCAATAAGCAAACTTGGAGATTTTAAACTTTATGATCGCACTTCGCCAGAAGATGTTGTATCAAGAGCTAAAGATGCTGATATTATTCTTATCAATAAGATTAATATCACAGACGAAATCATGGAACAGTTGCCAAAACTGAAATATATTGGCGTTCTTGCTACTGGCTATAATGTTGTTGATATAGAGTCTGCTAACAAACGCGGAATACTTGTTTCAAATATTCCTGCATATAGTACAGACAGTGTTGCTCAGTTGACTTTTGCTCATATTCTTAATATGGTTAATCGTGTCGGGCATTATGCCGATCTTAACCGTAAAGGGCGTTGGAGTAATAATCTTGATTTTTGCTATTGGAACACTCCACTCATGGAAATAAGCGGGAAGACAATCGGTATTCTAGGACTTGGAAATATCGGAAGTAAAGTTGCACGTATTGCACATGATTTCGGCATGGACGTATATGCTTTTACGAGCAAGAGTTCTACAGAACTTCCTGATGGTATACAGAAAACAACTATTGACGGACTTCTTTCAGTTAGTGATATTCTAACTCTTCATTGCCCATTGACAGCTGAAACAAGAGAACTTATTAACAAGGAATCAATTAAGAAAATGAAGCGTGGAGCATTGCTTGTAAATACAGGTCGTGGTCAATTGGTTAATGAGGCAGATGTTGCAGACGCATTGACAAGTGGACAACTTGGTGGATATGGAGCAGATGTAATGTGTGAAGAGCCTCCATCGGCAGAAAATCCTTTGTTTGCACAGCCTAACGCTTTTATTACTCCTCATATAGCATGGGCGACTCTTGAGGCGCGTACACGACTGATGAACATACTGTTGGAAAACTTAAAGTCATATATAGACGGTAATCCTCAGAATATAGTAAATAAAACAAAATAATGATAGGTCCTAATCCTCAAGTTGCACATACTGTGCAGCAGATAATAGAGTTCACAGGAACTTTTGCTTTCGCTATTTCTGGAATCAGAATGGCTGCAGCCAAGCATTTTGATTGGTTTGGTGGCTTTGTATGTGGTTTTGCGGTTGCAATTGGTGGTGGAACAATCCGTGATGTAATGTTAGGTACGACTCCGTTTTGGATGACTTCTAGTATTTATGTCATTTGTACTGTTATAGCCTTATTAGTATTTATTTTATTTGGTAAGTCACTAAACAGACTTGAAAACGCATGGTTGATATTTGACACCTTGGGATTAGCACTTTTCACGATAGCTGGAATACAAAAGACACTCCAATTTGATTATCCTTTTTGGGTGTCAATAATTATGGGTTGCATCACTGGTGCTGCTGGAGGTGTTATACGTGATGTGTTACTAAATAAAGAGCCTGTTGTTTTTCAGAAAGACATTTATGCTATGGCTAGTGTTGCTGGAGGATTGGTATATTGGCTCATGATGGCACTCGGCATTAATATTGGATTCACGGCTATAGCTACTTTTTTAGTAATATGTATTATCCGATTTATTGCAGTTAGATTTCATATATCACTTCCAATACTTAAAGACGAAAAATAAGCTATATTATTATTTATATAAAACGGGCAGTATAATTCATACTGCCCGTTTCATTTCTTATTTTGAATTATTCGACAACCAATCGTCAATAATCATTCGCGCGATACTCAATTTTTCAGGTATTGTTGGTAGATTATCTTTGGTGAACCATTGTCCGCTGGCTAGTTCATTCCGCTGTAAATGTATTTCGCCATCAACATAATCGGCATTGTAGCCCACCATTAATCCACTTGGGTATGGCCATGGTTGACTACCGAAGTATTTTATATTGTTAATAGTCAGTCCTGTCTCTTCAAGCACTTCTCTATGAACAGCTTCTTCAAGAGTTTCACCGGTCTCAACAAATCCTGAAACAAGTCCATAGAAATCACCTCTAAAAGTTTTAGCGTTGACTAAGAGAACTTCTTCACCTTTATGAATAAGTACAATAATAGCAGTAGCTAATGAAGGCCATACTTTTTTGCCACAATTTGTGCATCGCTTACTAATGTCTGTGTGCATCTTCATCGGGGAACCGCATACGCCACAAAATTTGGTGTTATTATCCCAATATAGCAGTTCATGACATTTCCCAGCTTTATCATATAGCGGTTTCGGCAGCTTATAATAACTTTTCCTTAATCCGCACATTTCTAGTTTGTCGTTATCTGTAACTGGACTGCTTATATTAAATGTCTTAACATCGGCTTCACCTGCAAAAGTTACGTTCATTACGTGGGTCCATTCTTTAGTTGCAACTGGGGATTCTTCACTTTCAGGAATGGAGTAGGTCCCATCTTCATGCTTTTCTAGAACTAATTCATCTTTACAGAATATAAACCAAAGTTTCTTCATCGTTTATTTTTGATCTTTTATGTCAGCTTTATGTCCAAATAGAATTACACTGTCGCGTTTTGCTGCAGGGACAGTCCATTCTTCTGGAATGAATTTCCAATTATTGTTAGGCTTTGCATCAACGGTCCCCATTTTCTCTATTTCCTCCATAAGATAATAGCGCTGATCACGTGGGCTGCGATAAATAATTCTGCTGTCTAAGCTATCTTTTGGTATGCCGGCACCTTTTGTTAGTAATTCTCCACCACCGTTTCCGCGGTAGCTATTTAGTGCAACCTTATACCATTTATGTTCGTCAAAATGCTTTCCATTACTCATACACATAATTTTCACCTTTTCACCGTCAGGCTTTGTCACATCTACAACATAGTCAATACCTGCGGCAGAATCAAAGTTGAATGTAAAGTTTTTGAAGCCAAGTCTTTGTGCATCTCCACGAGTGTTTGATAATAACAATAGATGATCGTTGGCACTTTTCATAGTGTTTACCCATAAGTCGTAGCTCATTTCCAAATGCTTTCTGATTTCTTCACCAGTCATTCTCATAATGTAAAGCTGATTTTCAAATCTATATAGATTGAACATATCTGCAACTCTTACAGGTCCAGCCTTTATTGATGCGTCAAACTGTAGTGGAGCATTAAATGCTATATCGGCGTTAGTGATTTGCAATTGCAGATTAAGGATGAAATCATTGAAGGCTGAAGAACCAAAGTAGCAGTCACGTGTGGAAATTGTATTAGTGAAATTTCCTATCACTCTGTCCACATAGTTGTTTACTTTCTCAATTTGTGGCTTAAAGTGTTCCATGTATGCTGAATCAATATCCTCTTTGGTTACGTCAACAAGATTTCCTGTAATATTTTTCTTTGTAATTCTTCCGTTATTGTATGTAAGTTCAATCTGAGCTTCTGCTACGGTTAAAGCATTATTGGCAGGATCAATGCAGAGCACGTTCTTTCCTTCTACATTCTTTACCATTTCATTATCTCTAGTGTGATCATGTCCAAACATTACAACGTCGAATCCTGGTACAAGAGTGGCAACTTTCAAACTTGCATCTTCATCATATTCTTTTGTGGTGATTCCGCCAGACTTACCACTATGGAAAAGACCTATAATTACGTCTGGGTGTTCTTTTTCCTTAATGATTTTCATCCATTTTTTAGCAGCAGTTACCATATTCTCAAATCTCAATCCTTGCCACAGATTCTCTGTTAGCCAGTTTGGTATAGCAGGGGTGAGCATACCCATAACTGCAATCTTTACACCATCGCGATATATAATAGTATAAGGCTTAACATATGGTTTTCCTGTTTTTACGTTGATAACGTTACATGCAATCATTGGGCATTTCACTTCTTTAATCCATTTGTCATAAACAGCATGACCTGGTTCAACGTCGTGGTTTCCAATCGTTTCTGCATCATATTTTAAGTAGTTTATCACGTTAGCAGCGATGTTGCTATCGTTAGTAGCTACATAATTGTAGAAATAGCTTGTTGGTTGTCCCTGTAGAATATCTCCGTTATCAAGCAATACAACATTGCCAGTTTTGCGTTGCCTGTTTACATAACTGCTAACGCGTGCCATAGAGCCTTGTCTTGGTTGTCTGTTGGCAAAGTCGTAAGGAAAGAAACTACCGTGAACATCACTTGTTTCGATAATCTTGAGGCTTATGGTCTTTGGTTTTGAAAAGGCACTACCACAAATAAATAATGCAATGATTGCAAGAGCTATATTCTTCATAAATCTATTGTTTTTATTGTGCAAAGTTAATACATTTTTTTGCATAAACGATAAAACATATATAACAAAAATAGGAGAAAAAACATATTGTTCTTTCTCCTATTCAGTTTGCAGATAGTAAACTATCCGATGATTTTAATATCTTCTACGATTGTAGCCACCATCGTTGTTACCATAACCACCACCACGGTTGTTACCATAAGAACGACGCTCAGGACGCTCTTCTCTTGGACGTGCAACGTTAACACCGATAGTTCTTCCTTCGAAATCAGTCTCATTAAGGGCATCTATAGCTGCTTGGCCTTCTTCATCATTAGCCATTTCAACGAAGCCGAAACCACGTGAGCGGCCAGTCTCCCTGTCTGTAACGATTTTAGCAGACGTAACTTCGCCAAACTTAGTAAATAAATCCGATAAGCTTTCACTTGTGGTGTTCCAGCTCAAATGTGAAACATAAATGTTCATTTTCTTTTCTTTATATTAATTAATTATATTGATACAACGCCAAAGGCGCATGTACCTTCTCTTTCATTTTGTTGTATATATAATATTGAAGTCTATGACTGCAATATCAATATATTTTGTTTTCACAACTTGTCGCTGTTCTTTGAGAAAAATACGGGAAGTAGGTTTATTCATAATAGACCGCTAATTCTCTATTAACATCGGAGCGAATAATTGATGTCGATTCGGAATAGAATTAACCGCAATATGAAATAGCGAAAAACTCACACTCAAATAATATCCAATATAAACTCAGTTGTTTATGGCGTCAAAGTTACTTTCTTTTTTTTATATATCAAAATTTGAAGCAAAAAAAAACACTTAAAATTATATTTATTTTGCATTATTGGGCAAAAAGCACATTTTTAAACCTAAATATGATACCAATATATCAAATACTATTGAGTATTAAGTCGTTTCTTAATGTGTGTAATTATATTTTTAGGTAGAATAATCCCATTTTTCGGTTCAAGAACACAGCTCAATCTATTATTCGTTTGTTATCTTTGATGTAATCTATCTGCAACCTTATTTAATAAGGCATATGCCCCCATTCCGACTAACGAACAGTTTATATGCGCTAAGTAATGTCTTTTCACGTTATGTAATCCTGTTACCCAACGTGTGTAACACGGTTTCCCACGTTGTGTAACATGGTTACACACGTTGTGTAATCGGATTACACACATACTGATGTAATCAAATTACACACATGTTGATGTAATCTAATTACACAAAAGCTGTGGAAATCTAGGTAATCGTTTGTGAATCCAGTTTCAATATATGTTTATCTGCTTCAAATTCATACTATTACATCTATGTGTGAAAGCTGTAGATTTACTGAATTATCTAGATTGTTTATGATACTAGTTTGTATCATTAATAAAGCTCCCTTAGTATAATTATGTATAATATGAATAGTATAATTGATAAAAAAACGCCAAAAATAGGTGCTTACTTGGGTTTAATGTCACTTTTGAGCCGATAATGACACTTAATGTTACTCCCTCAGCCCTTGTAAATAAAGGGTTTGTGACATTATGACATTAGTTGCATTAAAAAACTTTTTCTTGTAGTCTTAGTCAAAATTAATATAATAGAGTATTTTCTATCAAATAGATGACCGATAAATAATTATATAGGCATGAACCCAGTCATGAAATATTGTTCTATATATTAATAAGGTAGGGTTAATCTAACCCCATCAAGATCGTTTGTTTACAATGTACTCGTAAAATACAATATATCAATCATTTCAAGTCACTTCATACAAACTTCAATATGCGGTCGCTATTCTTAATGAAAAGATGTGTTGAGAGGTGATAAAAAAAGTTGTCGAAAGAAAGTTTTGCAATTCAATATATTATTCATATATTTGTGCTATGAATTCATTTAAACAGCATACAAGAGAAGAAAAAATGCAGGCTTTTGGTCGTCTGCTTGATATACAGGATAGGTTGAGAAAAGAATGTCCATGGGACAGAAAACAAACTAATGAAAGTTTGCGACCTAATACTATAGAGGAAGTATATGAACTTTGCGATGCATTAATGAAATGTGACGACAAGGAAATATGCAAAGAGCTTGGCGACGTATTAGAGCATGTAGTGTTTTACGCGATGATGGGAGCCGAGAAAGAAAGTTTTGATATAGCTGATGTGTGTGATAAGCTTAGTAATAAACTTATGTTCCGCCATCCTTTTATTGATTGGACAGGATGGGAGGGAGATCCAAAGGCAGAGTTAGCAGATAAGCCCGCTGATGACACAGAAGTAGAGATGACTTGGGAACAAATCAAGCAAAAAGAAAAAGATGGAAATAAAACAGTTCTTTCTGGTGTTCCCGATGCCTTACCTTCTTTAATTAAAGCTTATAGAATACAAGATAAAGCCCGCAATGTTGGCTTTGATTGGAAAAACAAGGAGGATGTTTGGGACAAGGTTCGTGAAGAACTAGGTGAGTTGGAGGTAGAATTGAAAAAGGAAGATGAAGATAAATCAACACGTGAGTTGGGCGATTTTATTTTCAGTATAATCAATGCTGCACGTCTTTACCATCTAAACCCAGACAATGCTTTAGAGTTTACAAACCAAAAGTTTATAGGTCGTTTCGGCTATGTAGAAAGTAAATGCAAGGAAATGGGCAAAGATTTAAAAGACGTTACTTTAGAAGAAATGGATAAATTTTGGAACGAAGCTAAGAAAATTTATAGATAATAAATATTATTGATAATATGAAAAAAATATTTTATGTTTCTTTTATGTTTATAGCTATTATCTCGATGATAGGATGTAATGGTAAAGGAAAGAAAACGGCGCAGTTGAATGATAAGGACTCTGTTGTTGCAAAAACTGAGGCTGATACTACTGTCTATGGAGTTTGCGGAGAAGGCACAGCAATGCACAGCCTTGAACTTATTACAGATGGTGGTGACACTATTAACTATACAATTATGGACGAGGGGGTAGATTCTGCCAGTGTCTTAGGTGGACTCTTGGTCGGTGACAGATTGGCTGTTATTGGTCATAAAGTCGACGGCGAAAATTATGCTAAGACTGTGCTTAACTTAACAACACTTCAAGGTAATTGGACAAGTATAGACAGAAATTTTGAAATATTAGAAGGTGGAGTTGTTAAGAGTCATTTACAGGCAGAAAGCAATCCATGGACTGAATGGAAAATATGTAATGGCAAATTGTTACTAAATAAAGATACTTTCCTTATTGACAATCTTGGCGCAGATTCTCTTTATCTAGAAAGCAAAGATGGAATCTTTGCATATAAGCGTCAGAAATAAGTAGATAAGTTAAGTATGGAACCATTTAAAATTCATATTTTAGGCTGTGGCTCAGCCTTACCTACAATGAGACATTATGCCTCGTCACAAGTTGTTGAGATAAGAGGTAAACTGTTTATGGTAGATTGTGGGGAGGGCACGCAGATGCAGTTGCGCAGAAGTAAGATCAGGTTTACCAAAATCCAAGCTGTGTTTATTTCTCATTTACATGGTGATCACTGTTTTGGGCTAATCGGCATGATCAGTACTTTTGGCATGTTGGGGCGTGTTGCGACACTTCATGTATATGCACCGGCTGAGCTTGGGACTATACTTGAAAATCAGATAAACTTTTTTTGTCAAGGACTTGAGTTTAAAGTTGAATTTCATTCTGTAGATACAACCAAGAAGACTGTTGTTTATGAAGACAGAAGTCTTGTTGTAGAAAGTATTCCTTTGCAACATCGTGTACCAACATGTGGTTATCTTTTCAAAGAAAAAGAGGGATGTAGGCATATTGACAGAGAAATGATGAACTGTTATAATATACCAATCAGCCAAATAAATAATATAAAGGCTGGGGCAGACTGGACAGATGAAGATGGAAAAGTTATTCCTAATGCGAAGTTGACAAAACCAGCAGACAAGGCACGTTCCTACGCTTATTGTAGTGATACAAAATATATTCCAAAACTGTATAAAAGTTTGGAAAATGTAAATGTGCTTTATCATGAAAGTACATACGCAAAAGACAATGAAGGTCGTGCAAAGATGTATTATCATTCAACAGCAGAGCAAGCTGCTCGGGTAGCAAAAGAAGCAGGAGCTGGAAAATTACTTCTTGGGCATTTTAGTGCTAGATATGAGGATGAAAGCTGTCTGCTTGATGAGGCAAAAAGTATATTTGAAAACAGTTTTCTTACAAATGAGGGCATGGTCTTTGATGTTTGAAATCGTAAATATTGTTAAGATTGTAATATTTCCCTATTTAAGTAGTTGTAATGTGTCTGTAAAAAGATTACCTTTGTAATGATATTGTAATGTGTGCATTGTGTTATTATAATGTGATGACAAGCATTATGAGCATGACATATATTATTAATTTCGATACTAAATCAATTTCAAAAACAAGATGGCAAGACATTGGTTTTATATATTTATCTTAATAGCATGCAGTACTTTGTCAACTCCCTTGCTGGCAAGCAATATGAGTGATACACAGCAGATTGTAGCTTTTAACGATATTAATATATACTTTGAGCAGAATATCTTGCGAATCACTAATGGAGAAAAGCTTAGATTGCAAATATTCAATGTTACTGGAGTCTTGGTGGTTTGTGAAAATATAGATAGTGCCGACAAACGATTTAGTTTGGACTTACCACGTGGATGCTACATAGTTAAGGTTGGAAAGTTGGTGAAAAAGATTTCAGTAAAATAATATTATTTTTAATAAATGAATTTTGAGAGTATTCAAGATAAAATTGTGTCTTTTTCTTTTGGTAATCACGATCTTTTGCATGTTCTCATGCAGAGATAAAACCACAAATCCAAATATTAATTTAAATTTATCTGACTTTGATAAGTTGGACACTTCTGCTTATGCACTTAATTCACATAGAATTCGAGAATATCTTGACGTGATTATAAATGCCGACGATGATTCTATGGCTGCCGACACTCATCTTAAGGGATATTATACGAATAAAGGTGCATTTTTATGGATAGACCGTTCTGGTATAGATTATCGTGCAGATACGCTTTTAAACTATATCCGTAAAGTCAATGAAATGGGATTCAGTCGGAGCAAGTTTAGATATGCTCAGATAGAGCGTGATTTAAAAAGAGCCAGGGAACTTGATTTTGACTCATCGCATAATTCAATAAATAGGGTTATGGCTAGGTTGGAGTATAATCTGACAAAAGCTTATTTTCGTTATGTAGTTGGTCAACGCTTTGGATATTTTAATCCGTCTTACAAATTAAATAGATTGGATCAGTATGATATGGATACTTCTGTTGTAGCCTATCGTAAGCTATTTGATATCCCAATGGAGAAACCAGATAAGAGCTTTTATGCAACAGCTATGCGAAAGCTTGGTACAGACAGTGTTGCTCAATTTTTGAAAGATGTTCAGCCAAAGAATAAATTATACTGGAGATTTTATGAAGCGCTAAAACAAACTACCTCTAAGATTCAGAGAATCAAGATATTATGCAATATGGAAAGATGTCGCTGGAGATTAAAGGACTATCCTGAGATGCATGATAAATACGTATTAGTGAATATTCCATCATTTCATTTGCGTGCTATTGACGGTAAAAAATCTCTTGAAATGAGGATTGGCTGTGGATCTTTTGATACAAAGACGCCATTGCTCACTAGTGCAATAATGCGTATGGATATTAACCCACAATGGATCGTTCCACGTAGCATTATTAAAAAAAGTATTATAGCTCATATTGGAAATAGATCTTATTTTGAGAACCACAATTTCTTTGTTAGGGAGAGACGTACAGGAAAGAAAATTAGCTTTGATAAGGTTACGACTGATATGCTAAATAGTAATGACTATCTTGTTGTTCAGGCCGGAGGTATAGGTAATTCCTTAGGCAGGATAATTTTTAGATTCAATAACAGTTTTAGTGTATTCATCCATGATACCAATCAACATGATGTTTTTTCACAAGAAGATCGTGATGTAAGTCATGGTTGTATCCGTGTTCAGAAACCTTTTTCTCTTGCTGTGTTTATGCTGAATGACAAAAATGAGGATATAATAAATAAGATAAAATATTCGATGACAGCCCAAATAGGAAGTAAAAATACTGTTGAAACAGATGATAAACAGTATGAAAATCCTAACCCAAAGGCTGATGCATTAGATCACTCTCGTATCATAAGTAATGTTAACGTTGACCCCAAAGTTCCGTTGTTTATAACTTATTTTACTCTTTATCCAGATGTTGAAGGCAATATTAAATCCTTTAGTGACGTTTATGGATATGATAAGGTGATTTTTTCAACATTGAAAAATTATCTAAGCCATTAATAATATGCAATACAACGAAAACGAAATATTAAAGGAATTGAAGGATGAGCAGACCAGTAGGCGAGCCTTCTCAAAGATTGTAGAACACTACAGTCAACCTCTTTATTGGAAAATTCGTCATATCGTTGTTGAACATGAGGATGCTAATGACATTCTGCAAAATACATTTATAAAGGCTTGGAATAAGCTTGATGGTTTTAACAATAAAGCTAGTATTTATACTTGGCTTTATCGTATAGCAATAAATGAAAGTCTGGATTTTATTCGTTCTCAAAAAAACAATAGTCGTATTAGTTCGGATCAAAATGAAGGGCTGGCGTCTAAACTGCTTGCTGATGAATATTTTGATGGCGATGAAATACAAGCGCATCTTCAGGAAGCGATATCACTTCTACCTGATGTACAGCGTTCTGTGTTCTGTTTAAGATATTTTGATGAAATGAAATATAGTGAAATGAGTACTGCGCTAGGTACTAGTGAAGGGGCTTTAAAAGCAAGTTATCATCTCGCAGTTAAAAAAATAGCGGAATTTTTTAAACTTCATGATTAAACTTTCGGTATATTGATTCGTCAAACATGTAATATAACAAAAACGCAAATATGGATAAAGATGAGGAAAAGCTAATAAGACAATTTGGTAAAATTGAATCCTTCAAGGTTCCAGATGGCTATTTTGAAGGCTTTACCAGTCAGCTAATGAACAAGTTGCCAGAGAAATCCCATAAAAAAGGAATTTTTAAATTCCATCCAATGGTGTGGAGTTCGCGTTTGCGTGGTGGCATTGCAGCCGCCGTTATTGCCGCAACATTGACAATTGGAGTTTATACATATTTTGGGAAATTCAATGTAGTTAACTCATATGAAAGATCTTCAATGCCCCAAAAAGAAAATTTGGACCAAGTTAAAAGCAACTTTGACCAAATGGCTGATTATACAATGATGGATAATGAGGACATCTATGCCTCTTTGGCAGATAATAAGTAAATAAAAAGGTGTTATTATGAAGTATTATGCAATGATATTTATTTCAGTGATATTTATGGCTATTCCTGGGATGGCTGATACTCCTGAAAATTCTCGCCCGAAGTTTGATCCAGAACGTTTCGAGGCTTCAATGGAACAATTTATAACAACAAAGGCTGGTCTCACTCCGCAAGAAGCGCAACGCTTTTTCCCTATTTATAGAGAAATGCAGAGTAAGATGAGAGCGTCTTTTAATGAGATGAGGCGTCTACGTCATACAGATATTCATGATAATGTAATGTCTGAAAAGGCCATTCGTAAAATGGACTCTATAGACGTTGAAATTAAAAAGATACAGCAGAAATATCATAATAGTTTTCTTAAAATATTGCCTGCTGGCAAAGTACTTGAAATTTTAAAGGCAGAAGATAAATTCCACAGAGATGCTTTTAAACAGGCTTTCGCACCAAAGAATTAATATTGATGCAGAGATATTTCGTATATTTTAGCTATGATGGTACAGGATATCATGGTTGGCAGATTCAACCCAATGGGATATCTGTTCAAGAACGGCTACAAGATTCTCTTTCAAAAGTTTTGAGAAAGAGAATAGATGTTGTTGGTGCTGGTCGCACGGATACCGGAGTTCACGCAAGAATGATGGTCGCTCATTTTGATTATGATGATGCGATTGACGGTGAACAATTGACCTTTAGATTAAACCGTATTCTTCCTCGTGACATTGGAGTGTATAAAGTTGAACCTGTAGATAATGAAATGCATGCTCGCTTTTCAGCAAAATGGCGTACGTATCATTATTATCTTCATGTGAGAAAAGATCCTTTTTTACGTCATTATTCATTAGAAACTCATTATGATTTGGATTTCGATTTAATGAATAAGGCTGCTGAAATTATCGTGGGGCATGATGATTTTGCTGCTTTTTGTAAGACGGGAGCTGATAACAAGACAACAATTTGTAATGTGAAAGAGTGTAGATGGGTTCAGACATCTGATTACTCTTGGTATTTTACGATCACAGCTAATAGATTTTTAAGAAATATGGTGAGAGCAACAGTTGGAACATTATTGTTGCTTGGACGTCATAAAATAACACTTGATGAGTTTAAGGATATTCTTGATAATGGAAATAGAAGTGATGCTGGTGAAAGTATGCCTGGCAATGCCTTGTTTTTGGAGAATATTGAATATTAATAATATATATGCTTGATGCATAATTCGTAATTTATATTTTATAGTACATGTGGTTAATTTTAGCATTTTTATCAGCAGCTTTACTTGGTTTTTATGATTCATTTAAGAAGAAGGCTCTTCATGATAACGCAGTTATTCCTGTCTTATTTTTGAATACATTGTTTTCATCTCTGATCTTTATTCCGTTTATAATCTTGTCTTCATCAACACATATTCTTGATGGAAGCATGTTTTATGTTGCTCAAGGAGGTTGGGAGATACATAAGTATATTGTTCTTAAAAGTTGTATCGTTCTTTCAAGTTGGATATTTGGGTATTTTGCTATGAAGCATTTACCATTAACAATAGTCGGTCCAATAAATGCAACTCGACCGGTTATGGTTCTTGTCGGCGCCTTACTTGTATTTGGTGAAAGATTAAATGCTTGGCAGTGGACAGGTGTGGCTTTAGCAGTTGCTTCTTTTGTAATGCTCAGTAAAAGTGGTAAGAAAGAAGGTATAGATTTTAAACATGATAAGTGGATCTATTTCTTGGTATTGGCAGCATTCTTGGGAGCTGTAAGCGGACTTTACGACAAATATCTTATGGCTAGTCCCGAAAATGGTGGAGTAGGATTAGATCGTATGATTGTTCAGAGTTGGTATAATATTTATCAGATGGCAATGATGGGAGCAATGTTGGTATTACTCTGGTGGCCAACTCATAAGAAGACTACACCATTTCATTGGGAATGGTCTGTGATATTCATCTCAATATTTTTAAGTGCAGCAGATTTCGTATATTTCTACTCTTTGAGTATGCCAGGTGCTATGATTTCTATCGTAAGCATGATACGACGTGGTAGCGTCATTGTTAGTTTCTTGTTTGGGGCAGCTTTATTCCACGAAAAGAATCTTAAGGCTAAAGCTTTTGATCTCGCTCTTGTACTCTTAGGTATGATATTCTTGTATATCGGATCAAAGTAGAATAAAATTGCAAATCATGCCTTTTTGAAATTATTTCATAAATTTCTTTTGCAAATTGATGTAAAACTCGTAACTTTGTGCACAAGATTGAAAGTTAATTTATAGTAATATGGCACGTAACATCTTTAAGGGCTTAGGTATAGCCCTGATAACTCCTTTCACGGCAGACGGAGAGGTAGATTATAAATCTCTTAAGCGTCTTGTAGAGTATCAGCTTGATAACGGCGCTGATTTTCTCTGCATTTTAGCTACTACAGGAGAAGCTCCTTGTCTTAGTACAGCTGAAAAAGATGAAATAACTGTTTTCATAAAAGAAATTGTAAACGGCCGTATTCCAATCCTTAAATATTGTGGTGGTAATAATACTGCCGCAGTTGTTGATGAAATAAAAACAACTGATTGGACTGGCATTGCTGGAATATTGAGCATTTGCCCATATTACAACAAACCTTCACAAGAGGGATTATATCAGCACTTTAAGGCTATTTCTGAGGCTAGTCCTTTGCCAATAGTATTATATAATGTACCAGGCAGAACTGGTGTAAATATGACTGCTGCCACTACTGTAAGAATCGCTAAAGATTTTCCAAACATTGTAGGTGTTAAAGAAGCTAGTGGAAGTTTGGAACAAGTTGATGAGATAATTAAGAATAAGCCTGATAATTTTGATGTTATCAGTGGTGATGATGCTTTGACATTCTCTATGGTAGCAAGTGGTGCTGCTGGTGTTATTTCTGTTATAGGAAATGCTCTTCCTAAAGAATTCAGTAGAATGATTAGACTTGAATTCAAGGGTGAATACGAACCAGCACGCAAAATTCATCACATGTTTACCGAATTATATTCACTGCTATTTGTAGATGGAAATCCTGCAGGATGCAAGGCTTTGCTTAATGATATGGGAATGATTCAGAACGTTTTGCGTCTGCCACTTGTTCCAACAACAATCAAGACAAAGCAAAAAATGTCGGAAATACTGAAGGATTTGCGCATTTAGAATAATTAAAATCAAATATATGAGTGAAGAAAGAAGAGTCATTCATGAGATAACACCTCTTATGGGTAAGGATGTGCTTTATATTGCCGACCGCCATAAGAAGGAGTTTACATACCCAATCCATAGCCATGAAGTTTATGAACTGAATTTTGTTGAGCGTGCGAATGGTGTGAAAAGAATTGTGGGCGACTCTTCTGAAGTTATTGGTGATTACGATTTGGTTTTAATTACAAGTCCCGACCTTGAACATGTGTGGGAACAGCACGAATGTACCAGTGATGATATTCGTGAGGTTACGATACAGTTTGATTTTAATATGACCAATGAGAATATCTTTGGACGTAATCCTTTCATGAGTATGCGTAAGATGATGACCGAAGCGAAGAAGGGACTTTGTTTTCCTTTGAGTGCTATCATGAAAGTATACACACAATTAGATACTCTTAGTACAATTAAGGATGGTTTTTATGCTGTTATGCAGTTTATGACTATCCTTTATGAACTGTCAAAATGTGACGGTGCAAGAACTTTAGCTTCTTCTAGTTTCGCTAAAATAGTTGTTGAGGATGATAGCCGTAGAATATTGAAAGTGAAGAATTATATCAGCAAGAATTATATGGATGAGATTCGTCTTGCTACACTTTCTGATATGGCAGGAATGAGTCCAAGTGCATTCAGTAGGTTCTTTAAGCTACATACAGGAAGGAATCTTAGTGAATATATTATTGATATTCGTTTAGGTTATGCTTCACGTATGCTTGTAGATACAGCTCGCAGTATATCTGAAATTAGCTTTGATTGCGGCTTTAACAACCTAAGTAACTTTAATCGTATATTTAAGAAGAAGAAAGAGTGTTCTCCTTCTGAGTTCCGTGAAAATTATCACAAAACACGTGTGATAATTTAATTATTAAATACTTATTTCTCCAGCAAGAGATTTGGACATTAGTTCTCTTACTATATTTGTGTCTTCATATTGACCATGAAGATACATTAGTTTGGTGACAGCAGCTTCAACCGTGCAATCATGACCGCTGATAACACCTGTATCCTTTAACTGATATCCATTGTCATATCTACTCATTTCCACAAATCCTGCACCACATTGGCTTATATTTACAATTGTAACCCCTCTTTCAGATGCATCCTTTAATAGTCGCATAAGCCATGGCTGCTGAGGTGCATTTCCACTTCCGAAACTACGCATTACCACACCTTTTAATTCAGGGGCATCAAGAACGTGCCCGAAAATACTAGCTTGAATCCCTGGAAATAAAGAAAAAACCATGACGTTTGGATCCATGTTGAAATGTGGAATCATTTTTTTTGAATAGTCAGGTTTCAGTATGTGATGCTTGGCAAATGTAAATTTTACACCTGCTTCGCATAGATGAGGGTAGTTAAATGAGTCAAAGGCATTAAATCCGTCTGCATTTTGTTTGGTAGAGCGGTTTCCTCTTAATAATCTACCGCTAAAATAAATACATACTTCAGGAATGAGCGCATTACCTTCTTTATTTTTAGATGAGGCTAATTCAATACTTGTTACCAGGTTTTCTTTTCCATCAGTCCGCATTTGTCCAATTGGTAATTGGCTACCGGTTAGAATTACAGGTTTTGTAAGATTTTCCAACATGAATGAGAGTGCTGATGCAGTGTAGGCCATGGTGTCAGTACCATGAAGTATTACGAAACCGTCGTATTCATCATACTTTGTACTAATAGTTCTTACTAGGTGAGCCCACAGTCTAGGACTCATGTCACTTGAATCAATTGGTACTTCAAACTGATAAACATCTATGCCTACTGAAAGATATTTAAACTCTGGCATGTTGCTTATTAAATGATTGAAATTCAACGGCTCTAATGCTTTTGTTAAAGTATTTCTGCCCATGCCAATTGTACCGCCTGTATAAATGAGGAGAACTTTTCCCGTATGGTTCATATTGTTGCTATTATCCATAATGTACGACATCGTTTACGTAAAAAACAATGCAAATATAGTTTAATTTTCTCGTAGTTCCAAAAAAATGCACTATATTTGCATAGAAAACAATATCTAAAAACAAATAAATCAAATATACAAACGATTATGAAACAGTTTATGGATGAAAATTTCCTGTTGGAAACCGAAACAGCACAGGAACTTTTCCACAATCATGCGGCTAAAATGCCAATTATTGACTACCATTGTCATCTTATTCCTGAGATGGTTGCTAATGATCACAAATTCCGCAGTATTACAGAACTTTGGCTTGGTGGTGACCATTACAAATGGCGCGCTATGCGTACAAACGGTGTAGATGAAAAGTATTGCACAGGTGAGGAAACCAGTGACTGGGAAAAATTTGAGAAATGGGCAGAAACTGTACCTTATACATTCCGTAATCCACTTTATCATTGGACACATCTTGAGTTGAAGACCGCTTTTGGTATAGATAAAATCTTAAGTCCTAAAACAGCTCGTGAGATTTATGATGAGTGTAATGAAAAGTTGAAGATGCCTGAGTTTAGTGCTCGCGGTCTTATGCGTCATTATAATGTTGAATGCGTTTGCACAACAGATGATCCAATTGATGATTTGCGCTATCATAAGCAGACACGTGAAAGTGGATTTGAAGTTAAAATGATTCCTGCATGGCGTCCTGATAAGGCAATGAATATTGAAAAGCCTGATTTCGCAGACTATGTTAATAAATTGTCTGAGGTAAGTGGAGTAGCGATTAATAACTTTAAAGACATGGTGGATGCTCTTCAGAAGCGTCATGATTTCTTTACTGAAAATGGATGTAAACTTTCAGATCATGGTATTGAGGAGTTCTATGATGAACCATATACAGACAGTCAGATCGAAACTATATTTGAGAAATCTCTTCGCGGTCAGCAACTGAGCGTGATGGAGATGCGTCAGTATAAGCATGCTTTCTTGAAGATTTGTGCAGAAATGGATTATGCTGCAGATTGGACACAGCAATACCACTACGGAGCTATACGTGATAATAATACATTAATGTATAACAAGCTTGGAGCTGATACAGGTTTTGATTCTATTGGTGAGTTTACTACTGCTAATGCAATGAGTCATTTCCTTAATGAGGTTAACATGAATGGCAAACTTACACGTACAATATTGTATTGCCTAAATCCTTGCGCTAATGAAGTTATAGCTACTATGCTTGGTAATTTCCAAGATGGCTCATGTCCAGGTAAAGTTCAGTTTGGCTCAGGCTGGTGGTTTAATGATCAGCTTGATGGTATGACAAAACAGATGAATGCACTTTCTGTTCTAGGTCTGCTTAGCCGTTTTGTAGGTATGCTTACAGATAGCCGCTCATTCCTGAGCTATCCTCGACACGAATATTTCCGTAGATTGCTATGTAATCTTTTAGGAAATGATGTTGAAAAGGGATTGCTTCCTAACGATAAGGAAACCTTAGCAAGAATGGTTGAGGATATTTCTTATAATAATGCTAAAAATTATTTCAAGTTCTATTAAATATCAAAACGGGAGATTCTTTCTCCCGTTTTTTTTGTATCTAAGAATAAAATAAATAATATTTTAAATCTGTATTTAATTTAAAAGCTCAAATATTTGCCATTTCCAAATATTAGAGCTAAATTTGCAAAGGTTTTAACGATTACCGAGTTGTTGATATGAAGAAATCACTCATTTCACTATTTATTATGGCAATTGTTTTGCTAATGAGCAGTTGCTCTGATAGCAAAAAAGTGGCTTATGTTGTTGTTACTGATTTTCAAAAGGCTTTAGCAATATCTTATTTTCCTGTCGGTAATATAAAGCAGGTAGACAATTACTTTTCACAATATATTTTTATAGGTAAAGGCATTCAAGCAGAGTGTTTAGCACCAATCGCCTCGCATGCCGATATTAGCAATATTAATTTTATGATGGGAAAGGTTATTAGTAGTTAGTTACGATGATTTAAAATAAGGATGACAATTGATTTATTCGGTTTCATCTTTTTTTTTTAATATATAAATTTAAAAATAATATTAGATACAAATAATTTATGTGTGGTATTGTAGGATATATTGGTAGCAGAGATGCTTATCCAATTTTAATCAAAGGATTAAAAAGACTCGAATATAGAGGATATGATAGTGCAGGTGTTGCACTCATAAATGATGATGATCTTAATGTTTTCAAGACAAAAGGTAAGGTCGCTGATCTTGAAGCCTTTTGTGAGGACAAAAATATCAATGGTCATGTCGGTATTGCTCATACTCGTTGGGCTACCCATGGTGAACCTTCATCAGTCAATGCCCATCCTCACTACTCTGAATCAAAAAATCTTGCCATTATTCATAATGGTATTATTGAGAACTATGCAGAGATTAAAAATAATCTTATTGCAAAAGGTGTAAAATTTCGTTCTGATACAGATACTGAGGTTTTGGTTCAATTGATAGAATATGTTCAAGTTAAGAAAAACCTAGATACACTGACTGCAGTTCAGGTAGCGTTACACCAAGTAATCGGTGCCTATGCTATAGCATTACTTGATAAGCGCGAACCTAATCAGATAATTGCTGCTCGTAAGCAGAGTCCATTAGTAGTAGGTATAGGTGAAAATGAATTTTTCCTTGGCTCAGATGCAAGTCCTATCGTTGAATTCACAGATAAGGTTGTTTATCTTGAAGATGGAAATATCGCTGTTATGCGTATCGGTGAAGAACTGAAGGTTGTGAATATACTTAATCGCGAGTTAAATCCTTCTGTAAAAACTATCGATATGAATCTAGGACAGATAGAGAAGGGTGGTTACCCACACTTTATGCTTAAAGAAATTTTTGAGCAGCCTGAATGTTTGAAGACTTGTATGCGCGGACGTATAAATACAGATGCTGATAATGTAACACTCAGCGCCGTCATAGATTATAAAGAAAGATTGCTTGCTGCAAAAAGAATAATAATAGTTGCTTGTGGAACTAGTTGGCATGCTGGACTTATCGGTAAACAGCTTATTGAGACTTTCTGCCGCATACCTGTTGATGTAGAATATGCTAGTGAGTTCAGATATAGAAATCCGGTGGTTACAAAGGATGATTTGGTTATAGCGATGTCACAGAGCGGTGAGACTGCAGATACTTTAGCAGCCGTAGAATTAGCTAAAAGCTTTGGCGCATTGATATATGGTATATGTAACGCCGTTGGTTCAAGTATTCCTAGAGCTACTGATACGGGTAGTTATATCCATGTAGGTCCAGAGATTGGTGTGGCTTCTACTAAGGCTTTCACTGGTCAAGTTATTGTTTTGGCAATGTTCTCATTGGCATTGGCAAAAGAAAAAGGTACAATCGACGATCAAACATATAATGATGTTGTAAAAGAGTTGTCTTTGATTCCTGAAAAGATGAAAGAGGTGCTTGAACAAAACGATAAAATAGCTGATTTGAGTCGTATATTTACTTATGCTCACAACTTTATTTATCTTGGCCGTGGTTATAGTTATCCTGTAGCATTGGAAGGTGCTTTGAAACTTAAGGAAATAAGCTATATTCATGCTGAGGGTTATCCTGCTGCAGAAATGAAGCATGGTCCTATCGCACTTGTTGATTCAGACATGCCTGTGGTTGTTATAGCAACACATAATGCAATGTATGAGAAAGTGCTTAGTAATATTCAGGAAATCAAGGCTCGTAAGGGTAGAGTGATTGCTCTCGTGACGAAGGGAGATGAAACTATCAGTCGCATTGCCGATGAGGTGATAGAATTACCTAAGACGCTTGAATGTCTTGAACCATTGCTTGCAACAATACCACTTCAGCTCCTTGCATATCATATTGCTGTCTGCAAGGATAAGAATGTAGACCAACCAAGAAATCTTGCTAAATCAGTCACTGTAGAATAAAAATATAATATGGAAGAAATAAAGGAAGACTGTGGTGTAGCTTTAATTCGTCTGCTCAAGCCACTGGAATATTATCAGGAAAAGTATGGCACATGGATGTACCCCCTGAATAAACTCTATTTGATGATGGAAAAACAGCACAATAGAGGTCAGGAGGGAGCCGGAATGTCATGCGTTAAACTTAATACTCAGCCGGGCAACGAATATATGTTCCGTGAACGTGCTGAAGGTTCTAACGCTATCACTGAAATATTCGATAATGTACATAAGAACTATGCCAACATCGCTTCTGATGATTTGTC
This sequence comes from Prevotella sp., assembly GCA_018054505.1. GTDB lineage: Bacteria > Bacteroidota > Bacteroidia > Bacteroidales > Bacteroidaceae > Prevotella. The sequence continues at coordinate 6,051 of JAGPJJ010000001.1, read as the reverse complement.
TAATGTAGAATTTGCTAAGACTAACCTCCCTTTTGCAGGAGAGTTATACATGGGACATCTTAGATACAGCACAACAGGAAAGAGTGGAATAACTTATGTTCACCCTTTCTTGAGAAGAAATAACTGGCGAGCAAAGAATTTATGCTTCTGTGGTAACTTTAACATGACCAACGTTGACGAAATTTTTGATAAGCTCACTCTTCAGGGACAATGTCCACGGATATATAGTGATACATATATTATGTTGGAGTTGATGGGGCATCGTTTGGATAGAGAAGTTGAACGAAATTTTGAAATTGCTAAAACTAAAGGACTTACTAATACTGATATAACAAAATACATTGAAGATAATGTCAAGATGAGTAATGTCTTGAAAACGACGATGACTGACTTTGACGGTGGTTATGTTGTTTGCGGTGTTACTGGTAGTGGAGAGATGTTTTCAATGCGTGATCCTTGGGGAATTCGTCCTGCATTCTACTATAAAAATGATGAAATCGTTGTGCTGGCTAGTGAGCGTCCTGTTCTTCAGACAACTTTTGATCTTGATAGTGCAGATGTGAAGGAGCTTGAACCTGGTGCTGCTCTTCTTGTGAAGAGAAACGGTGAATGTACTGTAGAGCAGATTCTTCAACCAAAGGGCGATTCTGCATGTTCTTTTGAAAGAATATATTTTAGTAGAGGTTCTGATAGCGATATATACAATGAGCGCAAGAAATTGGGTGAGCAGCTTACTGAACCAATTCTTGAGGCCGTTAACTATGATACTGCTCATACTGTTTTCTCGTATATACCAAATACTGCAGAAGTTGCTTATTATGGCATGTTAAATGGATTCAAACGATATCTTAACAACGAGAAGATTAAGAAAATAGAGAGTCTAGGACATATACCGACTCATGATGAACTGGAAGAAATATTACATGACTACGTAAGGTCAGAAAAAATAGCTTGGAAGGATATCAAACTACGTACTTTCATTACCGAAGGCAATAGTCGTAACGATCTTGCAAGTCACGTTTATGATATAACTTATGATAGCATTACTCCTTATGAAGATAACCTTGTGATTATTGATGATAGCATCGTTCGCGGAACAACTCTTAAAAAGAGTATTCTTAGAATTATGGATCGTCTGCATCCAAAGAAAATGGTTATCGTAAGTAGTGCACCGCAAATACGTTATCCTGACTATTATGGAATTGATATGCCTCGCTTAGAGGAATTCTGTGTGTTTAGAGCTACAATCGCATTATTGAAAGATCGTGGAATGGAAAATGTCATTCGCGACACTTATAATGAGTGTAAGGAAGAGCTGAAGAAAACAAAAGAAGATATGGTGAATGTTGTTAGAAATATCTACAAACCATTTACTATTGAGGAAATAAATCACAAGATTGTGGAAATGCTTCGTCCAGACGGAGTAACAACTCCTATTGAGATTGTTTATCAAAGCATAGAGGGATTGCATAAAGCAATACCAAGCCATAAAGGTGACTGGTATTTCACAGGACATTTCCCTACACCTGGCGGAACAAAACTTTGTAATCAGGCTTTTGTTAATTATGTTGAGAGTGTAGAGAAGTAATATGCTTGTATAAATAGAGACGATGATAGAAATAGAATATTTAAAGTTATATATATTATAGAATGATGAAGAACGTAACTTTGGTCTTAAGTGACGGAACTAAATTTCACGGCAAAAGCTTTGGCTATGATGCGCCAGTTGCCGGTGAGGTCGTTTTCAACACAGCCATGATGGGCTATCCAGAGAGTCTAACAGACCCTTCTTATGCAGGACAGCTTATGACGCTGACTTATCCTCTTGTTGGAAATTACGGTGTGCCTCCTTTCACAATTGAAAGTAATGGCATTCCAACTTTCATGGAGAGTGATAAGATTTATGCTTCGGCTATTATTGTTAATGATTATAGCGAGCAGTATAGTCATTGGAATGCTGTTGAAAGTCTTGCTGACTGGCTTAAACGTGAACATGTTCCAGGCATAACGGGTATCGACACCAGGGAACTTACAAAAGTTCTGCGTGAACATGGTGTAATGATGGGTAAAATCATTTTTGATGATGAACCAAACAATATTCCAGAAGCTGATTATGAAGGCGTGAATTTTGTTGATAGAGTCTCTTGTAAGGATGTTATCAGATATAATGAAGGTGCCGGAAAGAAAGTCGTTCTTGTTGATTGTGGTGTTAAGGCAAATATTATAAGAAGTCTTATCAAACGTGGTGTAGAGGTAGTAAGAGTTCCTTGGAACTATGACTATACCGATATGCAATATGATGGACTTTTCCTTGCTAATGGTCCTGGTGATCCAGATGTTTGCTCTGATGCTGTCGACATAATAAGAAAGCAAATGAGTATAAGCACGAAGCCAATCTGTGGTATCTGTATGGGTAACCAGTTGTTGGCAAAGGCTGCAGGTGCTGATATATATAAACTTAAGTATGGTCATCGTGGTCATAATCAGCCTGTTCGTCTTGTTGGTACAGAGAAGTGTTATATCACAAGTCAGAACCATGGTTATGCTGTTAACGCAAAGACTCTTGGAAGTGATTGGAATGAATTGTTTGTTAACATGAACGACGGTTCTAATGAAGGTATCTGCCATAAGACTAATCCTTGGTTCTCAAGTCAATTCCATCCTGAGGCTTGCTCAGGTCCAGTTGATACAGAGTTTATGTTCGACAAATTTGTAGAAACTTTAAAGTAGAGTAATAATGAAAGACGAAAAGATAAAGAAAGTATTGCTGCTAGGTTCAGGTGCGTTGAAAATTGGTGAAGCTGGTGAGTTTGATTATTCTGGTTCACAGGCTTTAAAGGCTCTTCGTGAGGAAGGTATTAAGACCGTGCTTATTAATCCTAATATTGCTACGGTTCAGACTTCTGAGGGAGTGGCTGACCAGATTTACTTCCTTCCTGTTCAACCTTACTTTGTTGAACGAGTTATCCAAAAGGAACATCCTGATGGTATTCTTCTTTCATTTGGTGGACAGACTGCGCTTAATTGTGGTGTGGAGTTGGACCGCTCTGGCATATTGGAAAAATATAATGTCCGCGTTCTTGGTACTCCTGTAGCTGCTATTATGAATACTGAAGACCGTGAATTGTTTGTTGATCAGCTTAAACAAATTGATGTCAAGACAATAAAGAGTGAAGCTTGTGAGGATATCGAACAAGCACGTAAGGCTGCCTCTGATTTGGGCTATCCTGTGATTGTGCGTGCAGCTTATACACTTGGAGGTCTTGGATCTGGATTTGCTGATAACGAGAAGGAATTGAACGTTATTTGTGAAAAAGCTTTCTCTTTTTCTCCACAAGTTTTGGTAGAGAAAAGTTTGAAAGGCTGGAAAGAAATAGAATATGAGGTTGTTCGCGACCGCTATGATAACTGTATTACTGTATGTAATATGGAAAATTTTGACCCACTTGGTATTCACACAGGTGAAAGTATTGTTATTGCTCCATCTCAGACGCTTACAAATAGCGAATATCATAAGTTACGTGCCCTTTCAATAAAGATAGTACGCCACATAGGTATCGTAGGTGAGTGTAATGTACAATATGCTTTTGATCCTAAAAGCGAGGATTATCGTGTAATCGAGGTTAATGCCCGTCTTTCTCGTTCTTCAGCATTGGCTTCAAAGGCTACAGGTTATCCTCTAGCTTTCGTTGCTGCCAAGCTTGGAATGGGTTATGGTTTGTTTGAGTTGAAAAACTCTGTAACCAAAACCACAAGTGCATTCTTTGAGCCAGCTCTTGACTATGTTGTTTGTAAGATTCCTCGTTGGGACCTTTCAAAATTCCGTGGAGTTGACAAGGAACTTGGTTCTAGTATGAAGTCTGTAGGAGAAGTTATGGCTATCGGACGTAATTTCGAGGAGGCTATTCAGAAGGGACTCCGCATGATAGGACAGGGTATGCATGGATTTGTTGGAAATAAAGAATTAAAGATTGATGATATTGATGCAGCTTTGTGCGAGCCTACTGATAAGCGAGTTTTCGTTATATCAAAAGCAATGCATAAGGGATATACTGTTGATCAGATTCATGACCTTACTAAGATTGATAAATGGTTCCTTGAGAAGCTTAAGCATATTATTGACCTTGATGATAATCTTAAGAATGCCAATATCAATACAATTGATAAAGAACTTCTGCGTAATGCTAAGGTTTATGGATTTACTGATTTCCAGATAGCTCGTGCTATTGGTCTTGAAACAGAAATTGGAAACATGCACAAGGCTGCTCTTCTCGTGCGCAATAAGCGTAAGAGCTATGGTATTGTTCCTGTAGTGAAGCAGATTGATACATTAGCTGCCGAGTACCCTGCACAGACCAACTATTTGTATGTTACTTATAGTGGTGTCAAGAGTGATATTGAGTTTGAAAATGACAAACGTTCTGTAATCGTTCTTGGTTCTGGTGCTTATCGAATTGGTAGTTCTGTCGAGTTTGACTGGTGTGGAGTTCAGGCCCTTAATACTATCCGTAAGGAAGGCTGGCGCTCTGTCATGATCAACTATAATCCCGAAACCGTATCTACAGACTATGATATGTGTGATCGCCTTTATTTTGACGAACTCACATTCGAGCGTGTAATGGATATCATTGACATGGAATGTCCTCATGGTGTAATTGTAAGTACTGGTGGTCAGATACCAAATAACCTTGCAATTAAACTTGACGAACAGAATGTTCCTATACTTGGTACTACTGCTCAGAATATTGATGGCGCTGAAGATCGTGCAAAATTCTCTGCAATGCTTACCGAAAATGGTATTAACCAACCAGAATGGAGCGCTCTTACAAGTATGGACGACATCGATGAGTTTGTAGACCGTGTAGGTTTCCCTGTTCTTGTGCGTCCTTCTTATGTGCTTTCAGGTGCAGCAATGAATGTATGTTCTAATGAAGAAGAGCTGAAACGCTTCCTTCAGCTTGCTGCTAACGTTAGTGAGGATCATCCAGTTGTTGTGTCTAAGTTCATTGAACATGCAAAGGAAATTGAAATGGATGCTGTAGCTAAGGATGGTGAGATTATGGCTTATGCAATAAGTGAACATATCGAGTTCGCTGGTGTACACTCTGGAGATGCTACGATTCAGTTCCCACCACAGAAAATTTATGTTGAAACTGTAAGACGCATTAAACGTGTTAGCCGTCAGATCGCAAAGAATCTTCATATTAACGGTCCATTCAACATACAATATATGGCTCGTGAAAACGAGATACTTGTTATCGAGTGTAACTTGCGCGCTAGTCGTTCCTTCCCATTTGTAAGTAAGGTCCTAAAGATTAATCTTATTGAACTTGCTACAAAGGTAATGCTAGGACTTCCTGTAGAAAAACTCAACAAGAACTTATTCGATTTGGATTATGTTGGTATTAAAGCAAGTCAGTTCTCTTTCAATCGTTTACAAAAGGCTGATCCTGTATTAGGTGTAGACATGAGCTCAACTGGTGAAGTAGGTTGTCTTGGTGATGATACAAATACAGCATTGCTTAAGAGTATGCTGTCAGTAGGTCATCGAATTCCTAAAAAGACTATATTACTTTCAACTGGTAGTGCAAAGCAGAAAGCCGAAATGCTTGATGCAGCTAAGCAACTTGTCGCTAATGGCTACGAATTGTTTGCAACTGGTGGAACAAACAAATATCTTGAAGAAAATGGTATAGCTAATACACGTGTATATTGGCCTTCTGAGGAAGGACAGCATCCACAGGCTATAGATATGCTTCATGAGAAGAAGATTGATATGGTTGTAAATATTCCTAAGAATCTTACTGCTCATGAGTTAACAAACGGCTATAAGATTCGTCGTGCTGCAATTGATTTGAATGTTCCATTGATAACCAACAGTCGTCTTGCAAGTGCCTTTATCAATGCATTCTGTACATTATCCCTTGATGATATTGATATCAAGGCATGGGGTGAGTATTAAATCATAAACCATAATCATATTAAGCATAGTTATCAGGAAAATCTAATAACTATGCTTAATTTTTTTATAGCCACAATTGTTCATGTTGT
>JAGPJJ010000104.1 GCA_018054505.1 Prevotella sp. | reverse complement strand
GACATCCCTACCCTTGATCTGTTTTTCAGTTGCAAGGTAAAAGATGACAGTCATGTAAAGGCAAACGATGACGCGGCAGAATGCATGTGGATACCACTAAAAGAGATTAAAACAGAACTATTCGGACTGAGTTCCATAAGAAGTGGGCTCATTGATTTTATCAAGAAGAATAATACGTATTTATAATTATATTTCACTATTATTTACTATCAAGTTAACTTCAAACTAAAACTAAAATACTTAAAAAACCGAAAAAAAATGCCATATAATAATGTATAAGTAAAAGTTTTAATTACTTTTGCGCCCTAACAACGTACAATTCGCAATTATGCAAGAAAATTTAGTTATCGTAGAGAGCCCTGCAAAGGCTAAGACTATTGAGAAATTTTTAGGAGACGATTTCAAAGTAATGTCTTCATATGGTCACATTCGCGACCTAAAGAAGAAGGAATTAAGTATAGATGCAGAAACACTGGAACCAGATTACGAAATTCCTGACGAGAAGAAGAAACTTGTTTCCGAGTTAAAGTCAAACGCCAAGAAAGCCAAGAAGATTTGGTTAGCATCCGATGAGGACCGCGAGGGAGAAGCTATTTCATGGCACCTTTGCGAAGTACTTGGACTTGACGAAAAGAACACAAGCCGTATCGTGTTTCACGAAATCACGAAATCAGCTATTCTTGACGCTATAAAGACTCCACGCCATCTTGATATGAATCTTGTAAACGCACAACAGGCACGCCGCGTGCTTGACCGCCTTGTGGGATTCAAACTATCACCGGTATTGTGGAGAAAAGTAAAACCGGCTCTTAGTGCAGGACGCGTACAGAGCGTCGCTGTGAGACTTATCGTAGAGCGCGAAAGAGAAATACATGCTTTCAAAAGCGAACCATATTATCGTATAAATGCAATTCTCACTATCACTAATCCTAATGGAAATATCAGTGAGGTGAAAACAGAATTGGACACACGATTCAGTACTCACGAAGAAGCTGTGGCTTTCCTTGAGAAATGCAAGGATGCAAAATTCACTGTTTCTTCAATCGCAAAGAAACCTTTGCACCGCACTCCAGCCCCTCCTTTCACAACATCAACATTGCAACAGGAAGCAGCTAGAAAACTGGGATTCACCGTAAGTCAGACAATGATGGTAGCCCAGCACTTATATGAGAACGGACTTATCACATACATGCGTACCGACTCAGTAAACCTGTCTTCACTAGCTATTAACACAAGCAAAGACGAGATTATTAAACTTTGGGGAAAGGAATATAGTAAAACTCGTAAATATCAGACTCACTCTAAAGGCGCACAAGAAGCTCACGAGGCTATACGTCCTACAGAAATGAGCAAAACTGAAATTGAAGGTACATTACAGGAGAAGAGATTGTATGAGCTGATATGGAAACGTACAGCTGCATCACAGATGGCCGACGCACAGATTGACAAGACAACAGTAACGATAGACATTGATGGCGTAAAAGAGAAATTTATCGCTAATGGAGAGGTTGTTACTTTTGACGGATTCTTGAAAGTTTACCGCGAGTCAACAGATGATGACGAAAATAATCAGGATGAGTCTACTCACAATCTACCAGCAATGAAAGAGGGTGACGAACTGCAAAGACGTGAGATTACATCTACAGAGCGTTTCAGCATGGGTCCAAACAGATATACTGAAGCTAGCCTTGTTCACAAACTAGAAGAGTTAGGTATTGGACGTCCTTCAACATACGCGCCTACAATATCTACTATACAACAACGCGAATACGTACAAAAAGGCGATAAGAGCGGCAAGGAAAGAGAATATGCTATTGACACACTGAAAGGTATCAAGATAACAAGCAAACAAAAGAAAGAAATGGCTGGCAACGAGAAGGGTAAACTTCTTCCTACTGATATAGGAATTGTTGTTAACGACTTCTTAATGGAAAACTTCCCTGACATCATGGACTATAACTTCACAGCAAAAGTTGAACAGCAGTTTGACTTGATCGCTGAGGGTAAAGAAGAGTGGAACACCATGATGAAAGAGTTTGATAAAGACTTTGAGCCAACTGTTGAAAAGGTTAGAAACGCACGCTCAGAACATAAAGCTGGAGAACGCGAACTTGGTACTGATCCAAAGAGCGGCAAACCTGTATTTGTAAAGATCGGCCGTTTTGGTCCTTTAGTTCAGATTGGTTCTGCCGACGATGAAGAGAAGCCTAGATTTTCACAGTTACCATCAGACAAGAGTATGGAGACCATTACTCTTGACGAAGCTTTGGAACTATTTAAGCTTCCACGCACTGTTGGACAATTTGAAGATACAGACGTAGTTATCGGTGCAGGTCGTTTCGGACCATATATAATGCACAACAAAAAGTATGTTTCTCTGCCAAAGACTGAGAATCCTATGACTATAACACTGGAGACAGCCATCCAGCTCATCAATGAAAAACGTGAGCAAGAGAAGCAACGTCACATAAAGTCTTTTGAACAAGACGCAGCGATGGAAGTACTCAACGGCAGATATGGTCCATATATTGCTTATGACGGAAAGAACTATCGCATGCCAAAAGCTTTGCACGAAAAGGCAGCAGAACTTACATTCGAGCAATGCATGGATATTGTAAAGAATGCTCCAGAGCCAAAGGCGAGAAGAAAGAAATGAGACGCATCATTATAATTGGATATATGGGAGCCGGCAAAACAACTGTCGGCAAAGCTTTATCAAAACAACTCAATATGCCCTTCTATGACCTTGACTGGTACATAGAGAGCAGAATGAGAAAAACAGTAAAGGAAATCTTTGATGAAAGAGGGGAAGAAGGGTTCAGAATCATTGAACACAACCTTCTTCACGAGGTTGCCGAATTTGAAGATGTGATTATCAGTTGTGGTGGTGGAGTACCATGTTTCTATGACAACATGGAATATATGAACCAACAGGGAGAAACTGTATACCTAAAAGCCACTCCTGAAGTTTTGTATGGTCACTTGAAAATGGGAAAAAGCGTGAGACCATTACTTGAAAATAAGACTCAGGAGGAGGTAAAGGATTTCATCAACGAACAGTTGAAGATACGTGAGCCTTACTATAACAAGGCGAAATACATTCTTGACGTAAACCTGATGGATGATTACGATAAAATTAGAATATTTGTTACTAAATTAAGAGACTTGCTAGCTTTGTAAGCAATCTTATTATTTACTTTATGTTTTTGACTTCAGAATGAAAAAATGGACTATTGAGGATTCGAAGGAACTCTATAACATTAATGGATGGGGTACTTCTTATTTCGGTATTAACGAAAAAGGCGACGTTTATGTCACCCCGTGTAAGGACAATACGAAAATTGACTTGCGTGACATAATGGATGAACTGGCATTGAGAGATGTCACAGCTCCTGTATTATTACGCTTTCCTGATATCCTCGACAATCGTATTGAAAAAACTTCAAGCTGTTTCCAGCAGGCTAAGAAAGAATATGACTTTAAAGCCGAAAACTTTATCATCTATCCTATTAAGGTTAACCAGATGCAACCTGTCGTTGAGGAAATTATCTCTCACGGCAGAAAATTCAATCTAGGACTTGAAGCCGGTTCAAAACCTGAGCTTCATGCTGTGATTGCCGTTCAATGTCAAAGTGATTCACTGATCATCTGCAACGGATATAAAGACGAAAGTTATATCGAACTGGCATTGCTTGCACAAAAGATGGGAAAACGCATCTTTATCGTTGTGGAAAAACTTAACGAGCTTGACCTCATAGCAAAAGCAGCCAAAAAACTGAACGTAAAACCTAATCTAGGAATAAGAATTAAACTTGCATCTTCTGGCTCTGGCAAATGGGCTGAGAGTGGAGGCGATGCTTCCAAATTTGGACTTACCAGTTCGGAACTTCTGCAAGCTCTTCAGAAACTTGATGATAACGGACTGCATGACTGCTTAAAACTGATTCATTTCCATATCGGAAGTCAGATTACAAAGATAAGACGTATACAAACTGCATTACGCGAAGCTGCACAATTCTATGTAAACCTGCATAAAATGGGTTACAATGTAGAATTTGTTGATTGCGGAGGCGGACTAGGAGTTGACTATGACGGTACAAGATCATCAAGCAGCGAAAGTTCAGTGAACTATTCTATTCAGGAATATGTAAACGACTGCGTGTATACATTCATTGACGCATCAGATAAGAATAATATACATCATCCAAATATTATTACAGAAAGTGGACGCTCACTTGCTGCGCATCACTCTGTATTAGTGATAGACGTGCTTGAAACAGCAAGTCTTCCAGAGATGAAAGAAGAATTCGAACCAGGCGAAAGCGATCATCAACTTGTAAAAGACCTATATGACATATGGGATAATCTTGATTCACGTTCGATGCTTGAAGACTGGCATGATGCAGAGCAAATTCGTGAAGAAGCTCTTGAGCTATTCTCTCACGGCATCGTAGATTTGAAGACACGCGCTGAAATAGAAGCAATGTATTGGAGTGTTTGCCATGAGATTAATACTTTGGCAAAGACCATGAAACATGTGCCAGATGAATTGCGCAATCTTGACAAACTGCTTGCAGATAAATATTTCTGTAACTTTTCTTTATTCCAGAGTCTTCCAGACAGTTGGGCGATAGACCAATTATTCCCAATAATGCCTATACAGAGACTCACTGAGCGTCCTACACGCAATGCCACACTACAGGATATAACATGTGACAGCGACGGAAAGATAACAAACTTCGTTACTAATGGTCATATCAGTCACGTATTACCATTACATCAGTTAAACAAAGAAGAGCCTTACTACCTAGGTGTATTCCTTGTTGGAGCATACCAAGAGATATTGGGCGATATGCACAACTTGTTTGGTGACACGAATGCAGCTCACATTTCTGTTAAGGACGGAAAATATAATATAGACCAGATATTTGACGGAGAAACCGTTGAGGAAGTACTTGACTATGTTCAGTACAACCCAAAGAAACTCGTAAGACAACTTGAGCAATGGGTTACTAAGAGTATTAAAAACGGAAAGATTTCTCTTGAGGAAGGTAAAGAATTCCTCAGCAACTATCGTTCTGGTCTATACGGATATACATACTTGGAATAAGAGATGAAAGAAAAAATCACTGTAGTAAAAGTCGGTGGAGCAATCGTGGAAGACAAAGAGAGACTTTCTGAACTCCTGAAAGACTTCACTGCCATTGAAGGTAGAAAGATTCTTGTTCATGGTGGTGGACGCAGAGCCACTAAGGTTGCAGAAGCACTAGGCATTGAAAGTAAGATGCTGAACGGAAGACGCATTACCGACGAAGACATGCTGGAAGTTGTAACGATGGTATATGGCGGACTTGTAAACAAGAATGTTGTTGCAATGTTACAGGCAAACGGCATAAATGCACTTGGACTAACAGGTGCAGACATGGACGTGATAAGAAGCCATAAACGCCCCGTCAGAAACGGACTAGACTATGGATATGCCGGTGATGTTGATCATGTAAACGGGTTTGAACTAAGAAATATTATCGAACAAGGTATTACACCAGTAATGGCTCCGTTGACACACGATGGATGCGGCAACATCCTCAACACCAACGCTGACACCATAGCAGCCGAAACAGCAAAAGCTCTTTCACGCTTTTATGAAGTGACACTGATATACAGTTTTGAGAAGAAAGGCGTATTGAGAAATCCGGACGATGACGACAGTGTGATTCCGGTTCTCACACGCGATGACTTTAATAAATATGTAGCCGACGGAACTATTGCCGGAGGCATGATTCCAAAATTGCATAATGCACTTGCAGCCGTAGACGAAGGTGTGAAACAAGTAATCATTACTTTGTCAAACGCCATAGACGGTAAGCACGGAACAATTATAAAACAATGTTAAATTTGAGATAATTTCGAGGTATCTTGTAACTTTCGAATAATCCAATCGTCATTTAAACAGAGCGCAGATGAAAAATCTCAGTTTTCGAAACGATGTACTGCCGCTGAAGAATCAGCTTTACAGGCTTGCTCTACGCATAACACTAAACAGTGCTGAGGCGGAAGATATCGTGCAGGAAACACTGATAAAGGTCTGGAACAACAGAGAAACCTGGGAAGAAATTGAGTCTATTGAGGCTTTCTGTTACACAATTTGCCGAAACTTATCGCTTGACAGTATAAAGCGACACGACAATCAAAACAGTCAACTTGATAGTACCGGGGGAGATGCTCCAGATAGCGCTTACAACCCTTACGAGGACATAATCCACAAAGACAGAATGAGTGTGGTGAAGAAAATCGTAGACGAACTTCCTGAAAAACAACGATGTTGCATGCAACTTCGCGATTTTGAAGGAAAAGCTTATAAGGATATTGCCAATGTGCTTGACATCACAGAAGAACAAGTAAAAGTAAATATCTACAGAGCACGTCAGGCTGTAAAACAAAAATTTCAAGAAATAGACAATTATGGATTATAAATATATCACACAGTTACTTGATCGCTATTGGAAATGCGAGACAACTCTTGAAGAAGAGGAAATCCTTAAGGCTTTCTTCTGTCAGAAAGATGTACCTGCTGAGCTATGCAAATACAAGGATTTGTTTACCTATGAGCAGGTAGAGCATAAGTCAGACGTATTGGGTGATGACTTCGACCAGAAGATTATGTCTATGATTCAAGGACCTGCACCTGTAAAGGCACGCGTCATAACCATGCAACAGAAGCTTAAACCTCTGTTCAAGGCTGCCGCAATTGTTGCTATATTGCTCACATTGGGCAATGCCGCACAGGTTCCTTTCAATGATGAAGCCAGTCCTGTTCAAAACACAGCAGGAGCAACGCACAAGGGCGTCTCTGTCGCATTAAGCGATTCTGCTGTCATTGACACGATGCAACAAAGCGGCGCTAACGCTGTTGAGACACCGGCCGCATCAATATTAAAGTAGATATATTTCAATGCTTTCTCTATAAATCATGTTTAATAAAACAATTATGAAACTGTGAAGTTTCAATTCTCTCAAATTTTTCATAACATACTAACGTAGAAAAGGCCTGCAATTCATTATATGAGTTGCAGGCCTAATCA
>JAGPJJ010000011.1 GCA_018054505.1 Prevotella sp. | reverse complement strand
TTAGTTTTTAAGTAGTTTGTTTTTGAAAATCGGTTGTCGTGATGACATCCGATTTTTTTTTGTATCTTTGCAGAATGAAAATGAATATCAATTGGAAACGATGGGCTGTTATGGCACTTGTTGCTTTTCTGCTCATAATATTAACAGGGTCATTCTTTATGTCCCTAGGTATATTTATGGTCTTGTTGCTGATAGACAGTTTGCTAGGACAGTGGGAAAAGAAACGCAAGGACAAAGATGACGAATGATGTTCTTGTATTGATAGACGAATAAACAAAATATCACGTATGCAAAAGTTAACAAAATTATATGTTGATTATAAAGGCGAACAACCTGCAAATATTGAAAAACTTCCTGGTGCTGGCAGCAATAGACAATACTATCGTTTTGTAGATAAAGAGGGTGGAACTATTATTGGCGTTATTGGTACGAGCAGAGATGAAAACCATGCTTTTATATATATGGATAATCATTTCTCTATGCGAAAACTCCCTGTACCTAAAGTTTTAGCTGTCAGTGATGATGAATTGCGTTATCTACAGACAGATTTAGGTCATTCTTCTTTATTTGATGCAATAAAGGGCGGTAGAGAAGCTGATGGTAGATACAATCAGAAAGAACAGCAATTGCTGATAAAGACTATAAAGGAATTGCCTAAGATTCAAATAGAAGGCGCACGCGAAATGGATTGGACCAATTGCTATCCACAACCAGAATTCGACAAAGAAGGCGTACTCTTTGACTTAAACTATTTCAAGTATTGTTTTCTTAAAGCTACTGGATTAGATTTCCATGAACTTAAACTTGAAGCTAATTTTAGAATGTTTGCTAAAGATTTGACTTCTGAAAATTGCGACAGTTTTCTTTATCGCGATTTTCAAGCCCGCAACATAATGTTAGATGAAAATGATAATCCATACTTTATTGACTTTCAAGGAGGACGTAAAGGACCTTATTATTATGATGTAGCTTCGTTCTTGTGGCAAGCTTCTGCAAAGTATTCATTCAAACTTCGTCGCAAACTTGTTTATGAGTATTATAATTCTTTGAAAAATTATATAGAGGTTCCTTCTGAACGTCATTTTGTAGATAGATTAAGCTTGTTTGTCTTGTTTCGTACTCTTCAGGTATTGGGTGCTTATGGTTTCAGAGGATACTTTGAACGCAAAAAGCATTTCTTGGATTCAATACCACCAGCAATGGACAATCTTCGTGAACTTTTGAAGCTGAATCCCGAGATATTCCCATATCCTTATATGATGGAAATGTTGAAGAAGCTTACAGAAATGCCACAATTCTCACATAAAGAAGAACCAGCAGTCAGCAGAGCTGATGGATATAAAATCACAGATAGTAAAGTTTATGTGGCACATTCACAAGATGGCCCTGCAACTTTCTCTAGTTATGATGGTAAAGGTCCATTGGTTGTAAGTGTGAACAGTTTCTCGTTTAGAAAGGGTATTCCTGAAGATCCTTCTGGAAATGGTGGTGGATATGTTTTTGATTGCCGTAGTACGCATAACCCAGGACGTTATGAACCGTATAAAAAACTCACCGGACTTGACGAACCTGTTATCAGATTCCTTGAAGATGATGGCGAGATATTGACATTCTTAGAATATGTATATAAGTTGGCAGATCATCACGTCATGAGATATATTCAGCGTGGATTCACTAACTTGATGTTCTCTTTTGGATGTACTGGTGGTCAGCATAGGTCTGTTTATTGTGCACAGCATCTAGCTGAGCATATTTATAATAAATATGGCATTGAGGTGCATGTGAATCATCGTGAACAAAATATACAACAGGTATTACTTAAAAAGTAATTAGATAATAATCAGTATATCCCTACATATTTAATGGCGGATATACTGATTATTGTATAGAGACATATTGCAGAATTATATTTCCAGTTATGAGTTTATGATTTGATTGCTGTTAGTGAGATATAAGTCTCATTATGCGACAAAATAAATATTCTATATATAATGTACGTGCGCATGCGCGCACTTGTAGTTTTTGAGAATTCCAAGCGTCGAAGTGACAACGCGTTGATTATCATTTACTTAAATGTGATTTTTCTTGAAATCAAATGTCGCGTTTTAAGTTATTATTTCAAGTGCATAGTGTCCTCAATTTTGAATAATGAAATTAGGTTTTTTTCATAATCATCATTTTTCTGTGTAAAAACACCCTGTTTTGCATAGTAAAAATCGCCTCGAAATCATACCTTATTTTGCATTACATCGATAAAACGCATAAAATACTGACTTTATGCCGACACTTGTTTTTTGCAAAAAGGTGCTCTAACACTCTGATACACAATTCATAGACACTTTGACACTGTTTTTTTTGAAAACTATAGGAGAGGGATAAAACTCATTTCAAAGAGTGAAAATTGCGTTTCTACGACATAACGTTTTCATTTCATCGATATAAAGTTTGCGTTTCTACGACATAAAGTTTGCGTTTCTACGACATAACGTTTGCGTTTTATCGATATAACGTTTGCGTTTCTATATAGAAAATCTTCAATAAAAAGACCGCTTGAATTATGACAATACAAAATCACCTTGAATTACTACCTATTTTGCGTTGTATCGTTATAACACCAATTTTTTACGTAGCTAGAAAGTAGCTGTCGTAGCTATGAATTTTGTTTTGTTCTCTGCAAATCCTTTGTACAAAGGACTTTCAAGCAGAGACGTAGCTGCGTAGCTATTTTTTTTAAAAACTTAGAGCACCCTTGGCCCTTAAACATGCGTTTTGCAATGTTATAAGAGGGAAATCAATGCAATGGGTGACTTCTTGCGTACGAATTTGCAGCAGTTCTAATTCCGTCCATACGTATAAAATCAATTACTCTACAATAAATTTTGTCATCTCGTGAAAAATGGTTATATTTGCACGCATTAAAAAAGAAAATGATGCAAGCAATGATTTTCGCAGCAGGATTGGGTACTCGCCTAAAACCTCTTACCGATAGTATGCCAAAGGCGTTGGTAAGAGTTGGAGGAGAGCCGCTGCTCAAACGCGTAATCTTTCGATTGAAAGACGCTGGATTCAATAGTATTGTTATTAATGTACATCATTTTGCAGGTCAGATTATAGATTATCTAAAAGAAAATGATAATTTCGGACTTGATATCAAGATTAGTGATGAATCATGTGGATTGCTCGAAACTGGTGGTGGCATAAAGAAAGCCATTCCTTTGTTTAATCCAAATGATCAGATACTCATACATAATGTGGATATATTGAGCAATGTAGACTTAAAGAAGTTTTATAATGTAGATCGCCGTGTTATGTGCAAGTCTTGTGGAGTTCCACATCGTCAGGCTGGGGCAGTGTTGCTTGTAAGCTGGAGAGAGACAAAGAGATATCTGATGTTTAATGATGACATGCTGCTTGTCGGTTGGGTCAATATCGAAACTGGTGAGATCAAAAGTCCTTATGCTGAAGTGAAGTCTTCAACGGTAGACGAGCTTCGCAAAAACTATAATATGTATGCTTTTTCGGGCATTCATTCTTTCTCTCCTCAATTGTTCCCATTCATGTCTGATTATCCCGATAAGTTTCCAATAATGGATTTTTATCTGCAAAACTGTGATAAGATTGCTATTAAGGGATATGTGAAAGACGACTTGAAACTGATGGACGTTGGAAAACTCGACACGATAGATCATGCAGAGATTTTCCTTTCAGAATTGAATCAATAAAGAAACTCTATATTTAATCAAACAATTAATATGCAACAGAAGATTATTATTCTTGACTTCGGTTCACAGACAACACAGCTTATTGGTCGTCGTGTACGTGAATTGGACACCTTCTGCGAAATCTTACCTTACAACAAATTCCCTAATGATGATCCAAACATAATTGGTGTAATCCTTAGTGGAAGTCCTTATTCTGTTCATGATAAGGAGGCTTTTAAGGTTAATTTGAGCCAATTTATAGGCAAGTATCCAGTTTTGGGAATATGCTACGGTGCTCAGTTCATATCTTTCGCCAATGGTGGAAAGGTAGAACAGACCGGTACTCGCGAGTACGGACGTGCAAATCTTGAAACAATAGACTTGAGTACTCCTATTTTCAAAGATTTCAAGAAAGGTTCACAAGTTTGGATGAGTCATGGTGACACAATCACTGCTATTCCACAAGGCTTTCATGTCACAGGTTCTACTGCCGACGTGAAATATGCAGCTTTCGCTAATGAAGAGAAGCGTGTATGGTGTGTGCAGTTCCATCCAGAAGTTTTCCATTCTACTCAGGGTACACAACTGCTGAAAAATTTCGTTGTAGACATCTGTAAGAGTAAGCAGGAGTGGAGTCCAGCTTCATTTGTAGAGAGTACTGTCGATGAACTGAAGAAGCAATTGGGTAACGACCGCGTTATTCTTGGTCTTTCTGGTGGTGTAGACTCTTCTGTTTGCGCTACATTGCTTAATAAAGCTATAGGCAAGAATCTTACTTGTATATTCGTTGACCATGGTATGCTTCGCAAAAATGAGTTTGCCAAGGTTATGGAAGCATATAGTGGACTCGGCTTGAATGTGATCGGTGTTGACGCAAGTGAGAAATTCTTTAAGGATCTTGAAGGCGTTTCTGACCCAGAAAAGAAGCGTAAGATTATCGGACGCGACTTTGTAGAGGTGTTCAATGCTGAAGCAAAGAAGATTGTTGATGCAAAATGGTTGGCACAAGGTACAATATATCCAGACCGTATTGAAAGTCTCAGTATTACCGGTATGGTAATAAAGAGCCATCACAATGTAGGTGGACTTCCTAAAGAGATGAAACTTCAACTTTGCGAGCCTCTGCAATGGCTGTTTAAGGATGAAGTACGTAGAGTAGGTCGTCAGTTGCAGATGCCAGAGCGTTTAATCAATCGCCATCCTTTCCCAGGACCTGGACTTGCAGTTCGTATCCTTGGAGACATCACTCGTGAGAAAGTTCGCATTCTTCAGGATGCAGACGATATCTACATCGAGGAAATGCACAACTATATATGTGAAGATGGAGATGCTTTGTACAACAAGGTTTGGCAAGCAGGAACAGTTCTTCTCTCAACTATACGTAGTGTAGGAGTTATGGGTGATGAGCGAACATACGAGCATCCTGTTGCATTGCGTGCTGTAACCAGTATGGATGCAATGACAGCAGACTGGGCGCATCTTCCTTATGATTTCATGGCTAAAGTGTCAAATGAGATCATTAATAAGGTAAAGGGTGTTAACAGAGTATGCTATGACATCTCTTCAAAACCACCATCGACAATAGAGTGGGAATAAAATTCCTCTTATAAATAAAAATAGCCTCAATCTTTTGGTTGAGGCTATTTTATTTCAATATATTGTTTTTTTAGAATTGATATCCTACAACAATTCCTGCAGTGACGTTAATCGTGTTTACTTTAAATAATTCATCAATAACTTTTCCAAAATCATTGTCGGATTCGTATAGTTTCTTGAAACCACTTTCCACATAAGCTCCAAGTTTGATTCTATTCTTGTAAGTATATTGAATTTCAGAGTCTAATCCGTAATCCCATCGACTTTTATACATTCCATTATCTCCAAACGAATCGTATTTTGTAGCAGTTTCAATCCCATTCTTGATATTTGTTACAGTTCCTTTTCCGTTCGTTCCATAAGCAATATAAGGACCTACAAGAATTTGTAATTTGTTGATAGAATTAAGTCTACCGATTCTAATGCCTAGTCTTACAGGTAAAGTGATGTAGTTAGCGTGAAAAGACGATTCATTTGATTTGTTATACGATTCATTTTCATCAGTATAGCTAAAGCTCTCTTTTGTTATTCTGTGCCTATTTGATCAATATAATCCAGGAACTACAGATAATCTGTTAGAAATTGGGATTTCAGAGTTTAAACCGATTCTCCATGACAGATTAGGTGAATACTGAGGCCCAGCTTCAACACAGAATCTAGTTTGTGAGTAAGCGTTTGTTGTTGCCATCATTATTAGCAATGCAATACATAAATTTTTCATCTATTTTTTTAGTTATAGTTATAAAGTTTACAAAATTATGAGTTGTTGTTCTTTTTTTCTTTCAATAAATCACGTATTTCGGTTAATAGTTGTTCCTCTTTAGATGGAGTTGCAGCTTTTTTGTTCTTGGTGTTGTTTGTGATTTTATTTATCGTTTTAACAATTAAGAAAACGCAGAATGCGATAATAACGAAGTTGAACAGCGCTTGCAGAAAATGGCCATAGTTGATTGTAACAGAAGGGATCTTTTCCATTCCAGGAATATAAACAGAAGGCAACTTGAATTTTAAGTCAGCAAAGTTAACTCCTTTAATCAGCCAACCAATAGGAGGCATTATGATGTCATCTACAATACTACTTACTATTTTGCCGAAAGCTGCACCGATAATAATACCGATGGCCATGTCTACAGCATTGCCTTTTACAGCAAACTCTTTGAATTCATTGATGAATTTACCCATAATTATACTATTTAAATTAATTACTAAACGTATTTTTGTAATATAGAGTTGTCACTTTTGAACCCAATAAAAGCAAAGATTGTTATTAGGTTTCACGAACTCGTCTTTTTTATATAAATTAATACCGCTTTGAAGTGCAAATATAGAAATATTTTTGTATCTTTGCGCTCAGAAATACGAAAAAAAGCAATGCAGTGTTATATTTTTAAGTTTCGACTATATTAAGTTTCGCTGCTTATTTGTTTAATAGGTATTTAGTTTAAGGATATATATTTTTAACCCTTTAAAATATAAAAAGTAAAATGATTAAAATTGGTATTAACGGTTTCGGTCGTATTGGCCGTTTCGTTTTCCGTGCAACTCTTGAAGAGGCAAACGCAAAAGACGTAGTAGTTGTAGGTATCAACGACCTTTGTCCTGTTGATTACTTGGCTTACATGCTTAAGTACGATACAATGCACGGTCAGTTCCAGGGAACTATCGAGGCTAATGTTGAGAAGTCTCAGCTTATCGTTAACGGTAACGTTATCCGTGTAACTGCAGAGCGCAACCCAGCTGACTTGAAGTGGGACGCTGTTGGTGCTGAATACGTTGTTGAGTCTACAGGTCTTTTCCTTGCAAAAGAGAAGAGCCAGGGTCACATCGACGCAGGTGCTAAGTACGTAGTTATGTCAGCTCCTTCTAAGGACGATACTCCAATGTTTGTTTGTGGTGTAAACTTCGACAAATATGTTAAGGGATGTCAGTTCGTTTCTAACGCTTCTTGTACAACTAACTGTCTTGCTCCTATCGCTAAGGTTCTTAACGATAAATTCGGTATCACTGATGGTTTGATGACAACTGTACACTCTACAACAGCTACACAGAAGACTGTTGACGGTCCTTCTCTAAAGGATTGGCGTGGTGGTCGTGCTGCTGCAGGCAACATTATCCCTTCTTCTACTGGTGCTGCTAAGGCTGTAGGTAAGGTTATCCCTGAGCTTAACGGTAAGTTGACTGGTATGTCTATGCGTGTTCCTACTCTTGACGTATCTGTTGTTGACCTTACAGTTAACTTGGCTAAGCCTGCTACATATGCAGAGATTTGCGCTGCAATGAAGGACGCTTCTGAGAATGAGCTTGCTGGTGTTCTTGGTTATACTGAAGAGGCTGTAGTTTCTTCTGATTTCCTTGGTTGCCCATTGACATCAATCTTCGACGCTAAGGCTGGTATCGCTCTTACTGATACATTCGTAAAGGTTGTATCTTGGTATGACAATGAGATTGGTTATAGCCACAAGGTTGTTGAGCTTATCAAGCACATGGCTAAGGTTAACGGTTAATTATCGGTTAATCCTATCCAAAAATAAAATTACTGCCGTTCAGCATTGCTGAACGGCTTTTTTTTTATAATTTTGTACCATGAATAAAATGATTACCATTCTAGGACCAACTGCTAGTGGAAAGACAAGTCTTGCCGCTGCGCTTGCTTACGACCTAAATGCCGAGATAATTAGTGCTGATAGCAGGCAGGTATATAAGGGTATGGATATAGGAACAGGAAAGGATTTAGATGACTATGTTATCAATGGTCGTCAGATTCCTTATCATCTTATTGATATATGTGAGCCTGGAACTAAATATAATTTATTCAGATATCAGGAAGATTTTACGCACGCCTATAATGACATTATGGATAGGGGAGTGACTCCCATCCTATGTGGAGGTACAGGACTTTATATTGAATCTGTATTAAAAGGGTATAATCTATCGCCTGTTCCTCAAAATGAAGAACTGCGAGAGAGTCTGACGGGAAAATCTCTTGATGAACTGGTGTTGATATTGAGTGAATTAAAGAAACGCAATAATAGCGTGATGCACAACAAGACCGATGTGGATTCTTGTCAAAGGGCTATAAGAGCAATAGAGATAGAGACCTATAATCTTAATAGTCCTATGGAAAAGAGAGTTTGTCAACCTGTTGAATCAGTTATTATTGGTGTTAATATAGACCGTGATGTGCGCCGTGCAAAGATCTCAGACAGACTTGTAAAGCGTTTGGACGAAGGCATGGTTGCTGAAATTAAGACATTACTTGATAGTGGAATACCTGCGGAAAATCTTATCTATTATGGATTGGAATATAAGTATATCACAGAGTATGTGATAGATAAAACCACTTATGACGAAATGCTGCATGGTTTGGAGATTGCAATTCATCAGTTTGCTAAGCGACAGATGACTTGGTTTCACGGCATGGAGCGCAGAGGCTTTGTCATTAATTGGATTGATGCTTGTTTGCCTATGGAAGAAAAAGTTAACACGATAAAGAAAATATTGAACTTATGATAACAGAAAACCGTTGGGGAGTGCTTTATTGCCCAAAGCATGAAGGGCTTTCAAATCCATCTAAGCGATGGGAAAAAATAGAGAAGGCATTGCGCGATAACAATGTTGATTATGATTTCGTGCAGAGTGAGAACTCAAAGAGTGTTGAGCGTCTGATGAAGATGATGATCAATAATGGTTATAAGACTATTGTTATTGTTGGTGGTGACTCTGCTCTGAATGATTCTGTGAACTGCTTGATGGATGTAGAAAAAGAAGTTCGCGATCAGATTTCTCTAGGCGTTATCCCAAATGGTTTGATGAATGACTTTGCTCATTTTTGGGGATTCTCAGAAAGTGAGTATGATCAGTCTATAAAATGGATTAAACAGCATCGTGTGCGCAAGATTGATCTTGGCTGCATCCGATATTATAATCAGAGTGGAGAAGCTTGTCATCGTTATTTTCTGAATTGCATTAATATAGGGCTTATTGCTGCAATCATGAATTTGCGTCGCAAAACTCGTCATTTCTTCGGTTCACGTACTTTGTCTTTCATGTTTTCTTTTATCATGATGATATTCCAGCGCTTGGAATACAAAATGCACATGAAAATAAACACTGATGAATTGAAGCGAAAGATGATGACTGTGTGCGTGGGCAATTCAACTGGTTACGGACAGACACCTAATGCTGTCCCATATAATGGTATGCTTGATGTATCTGTAGTCTATCATTCAGAACTTACACAAATGTTGGAAGGATTATATTTGTTTTTGCGTGGTAAGTTTCTTAATCATAAGAGCGTGCATCCTTTTAGAACTCGTGAGATTGAAATCTTTGATATTCAACGAGCGATGGTGGGTATTGACGGAAGATTGATGAATACCCCTGTCGGACCATTCAAAATTAATGTAGAGCAAGAAGTGATAAACTTTCTTATTCCGGAATAAGATTATCCCATTTGGCTAATTCTTAATATCTCGTCGCTGTTAATGAGTTTGATTTTTCTACCATCAATAGCGATGAGTTTTTCGTTGGCGAAGGCCGATAGCGTGCGAATGGCATTGCTTGTGGTCATATTTGACAGATTGGCTAAGTCTTCGCGGCTCAAGTAAATACTTAAGGTGTAACCATCTTCTTCGATTCCGTAACTGTCTCTTAAAAAGATAAGTGATTCAGCAAGACGTCCACGAATATGCTTTTGCGTAAGGTTTACAGTGCGATCATCACTATATCCTAGCTGCTTAGCTAAATATCTTATGAAGAACAGACTTATGTTGAAGTTGCTTTTCATAAGTTTCATAATGACAGGCATTGAGAAGAAGGCAACTGTTGAAGGTTCAAATGCCATTGCTGCAGTTTTATAATCTTCTTCTGCAAAGTAAGCTCTGAATCCAAAGAATTCTATTGGCTTGATGATTCTTAAAATCTGATTGCGACCGCCGATACCAACTTTGAATATCTTCACTTTGCCTTGGATAAGACACATCATCCTTGTGGGACCGTCAAAATCCTTATAAATTAGTTGGTTTCTCTTAAATTTTTGGATACAAATATTGTCGGAGAGAATGTTTATCTCTTCGTCTGTAAGTGGTTTCCATAGTTCGGAAATGGCCTGAACTATGGCTTCTTTGTTGTTGTCCTTATTAAAAGCCATAAATATCTAGAGAGATGTAATATATATTACTTGGGCAAAATTAATAAAAAAACTTAGAATTAAGCATTTTTCTTGACTAAAAATATATTGTAAAACATAAAAATGATGGTTTTAAGAAAAAAGTTTGACACTAAATTTGTAGACTGAACATTTTTTGTTAACTTTGAAGTCACGTTGAGTATGCCTTATATAAATAGGTAAACGCTCGCAAAACACAATAAAAAACATTTTAAACCTTAATAGAGAGCTATGAGTTATTTAAAATTTGAAAAAGCTCTGATGACCAATCTCCAAGAGTCATTACCAAGAGAGTTGCTTCGCACCAACCGCTCTGGAGCTTACTCGTGTTCCACTATTGTTGACTGTAATACCCGAAAGTATCATGGTCTGCTTGTCGTTCCGGTTCCAAAACTGGATGATGACAATCATGTTCTACTTTCATCACTGGATCTTACAGTGGTTCAGCATGGCGCTGAATTTAATATGGGACTTCATAAGTATCAGGGTAATAACTACAGTCCTAAAGGACATAAGTACATAAAGGAATTTGATTGTGGCAATGTTCCAACTACGATTTATCGTGTAGGTGGAGTGATTTTGAAGAGGGAAGTTGTGTTTCAGCATTATGAAGACAGAATTCTGATTCGTTACACGCTAGTTGATGCCCATTCAATTACCACATTAAGATTTCGACCATTTTTGGCTTTTCGAAGTGTTAGACAGTTTACTCATGAGAATTCTGTTGCCAGCAGAGACTATCAGCCTGTTGACAATGGCATAAAGACATGTATGTATGCTGGTTATCCTGAATTGTTTATGCAGTTCAGTAAGGAAAACGAGTTCATGTTTAAGCCTGATTGGTATCGTGGAGTGGAATACCCTAAGGAGCAGGAGCGTGGATATGCTTCTGATGAAGATCTTTATGTTCCTGGATATTTCGAGATGGATATAAAAAAAGGTGAAAGCATTGTCTTTGCTGCTTCGACTTCTGAGAGCAATACAGATAATTTGAACAATCTGTTTGATAAAGAAATAGGCGAGCGCACACCAAGAGATAACTTCTTTCATTGCCTAGTAAATGCAGCTCATCAATTTCATATTCACGAGAACAATGATGATCGATATATTCTTGCTGGTTACCCTTGGTTCAAATGCCGTGCCCGCGATACATTTATAGCCTTGCCGGGACTCACTCTTTCTATAGAAGAACAAGCTTATTTTGAACTTGTTATGAAGACAGCTCAAAAGGGACTTGATGAGTTTATGGAAGGAAAACCGCTTTCGGTCAAGATATATGAAATGGAACAGCCTGATGTTCCGTTGTGGGCTATATGGTGTCTGCAACAATATGCTAAGGAAGCCGGCATGCAAAAATGCTTGGAGATGTACGGACCTTTCATGAAGCGCATATTGACATTTATAGAAAGAGGTGATCATCCTAATCTAAAGGTTATGGACAATGCTCTTGTCTATACCAATGGTACTGACAAAGCCGTTACTTGGATGAATTCTACAGTGAATGGTAAACCAGTTGTGCCACGTACGGGATATATTGTTGAGTTTAACGCTTTGTGGTATAATGCGCTAAAGTTCTGTGCTTCAATAGCGCTGCTTGACAAAAAGAATAAAGATGCCGAACATTTAGAGAAGCTTGCTGAAAGATGTCGCAAGTCTTTCCTTGATATGTTCATGAATGAATATGGTTATCTATTTGATTATGTTGGTGGAAACGATAAGGATTGGAGTGTAAGACCAAATATGGTTTTCGCTGTTGCCTTGGATTATTCTCCATTGGAACAAGATCAGAAAAAGAGCGTGTTGGATGTTTGCACATGCGAACTTCTTACTCCTAAGGGTTTACGCTCATTGTCTCCAAAGAGTGGTGGATATAATCCTATGTATGTAGGTCCACAGACACAGCGTGACTATGCTTATCATCAAGGAACAGCTTGGCCTTGGCTTGGAGGTTTCTATATGGAAGCTTGTCTTAAACTATATAAGCGTACCCGACTTAGTTTTATTGAGCGACAGATGGTAGGATATGAAGACGAAATGATTAATCACTGCATTGGTACTATTCCTGAACTTTTTGATGGTAATCCGCCTTTTAATGGTCGTGGAGCAATATCGTTCGCAATGAATGTAGCTGAGATACTTCGTACGCTAGAGTTGCTCGAAAAGTATAACTTTAAATAAATGGGAGGAGATACACTATGAAAGTATTAATGTTCGGATGGGAATATCCTCCTCATGTATATGGTGGACTGGCAACAGCTAATTATGGTATTACGGAGGGACTGCATGCTCAAGGTGATGTAGAGATAACTTTATGTCTGCCTAAGCCATGGGGCGATGAAGACAGAACTCCGGCTAACATCGTCGCGATGAATTGTGTTCCTATTGCTTGGCGTGATGTTAATTATGATTACGTTAAGAAGAGAGTAGGCAAGGTGATGTCGCCAGAGCTATATTATAGACTCAGAGATCATATCTATGGCGATTTCAATTATATGAATGTCAATGATGTTGGCGCTATGGAATTCGCAGGTGGATATCCAGCTAACCTTCATGAAGAGATAAATAATTATTCTGTTATTGCCGGAGTCGTGGCAAGAACAATGGATTTTGATATCATTCACGCTCACGACTGGCTTACTTATCCTGCTGGAATACATGCAAAGCAAGCTAGTGGAAAACCATTGTGTATACATGTTCATGCAACTGACTTTGATCGTAGTCGTGGACACGTAAACCCTACGGTATATGGAATTGAGAAGACTGGTATGGATAATGCAGACTGTATTATGTGTGTGAGTGAACTAACTCGCCAGACAGTCATCAATCAATATCATCAAGATCCACGTAAAGTGTTTACGGTTCATAATGCTGTTTATCCGCTTGCTCAGGACTTACAGGATATTCCTCGTCCTGACCATAAAGGTAAGGAGAAAGTTGTTACATTCCTTGGACGAATCACCATGCAGAAAGGACCTGAATATTTTGTTGAGGCTGCTAATATGGTTTTGCATCGTACGCGCAATGTTCGTTTCTGCATGGCAGGATCAGGTGATATGATGGATCAGATGATTTATCTTGCTGCAGAAAGAGGTATTGCAGACCGTTTCCATTTCCCTGGCTTTATGCATGGAAAACAAGTATATGAGTGCCTTAAGGATTCTGATGTATATGTAATGCCTTCTGTGAGTGAGCCTTTTGGTATATCGCCGCTTGAAGCAATGCAATGCGGAACGCCTACTATCATCTCAAAGCAAAGTGGTTGTGCTGAAATCCTTACTAACTGTATTAAGGTGGATTATTGGGATATCAATTCTCTTGCTGATGCAATTTATAGTATTTGTCACAACGAGAGTTTGTTTGATTATCTTTCTGTTCAAGGAAAGAACGAGGTCGATCAGATTACTTGGGAAAAAGTAGGCTTGTGGATACGAGAACTCTATGAACGCACTTTGGGATGGCGCTAGATAAGCAATAAAGTAAAACAGTAAAAGTATATATAGCATGAAGACAATTTGTTTATATTTCGAAATACATCAGATTATACATCTGAAACGATATCGTTTCTTTGATATTGGTACCGATCATTATTATTATGATGATTACGAGAACGAGCGAAGCACTACCGAGATTACCGAGCGTTCGTATATGCCTGCGCTGAATGCGTTGCTAGATATGATTAAGGCTAATGGAAAATATTTCAAAGTGGCCTTCTCCCTAAGCGGTGTTGGCGTAGAGCAATTGGAGATGCATGCTCCGCAGGTTTTGGAAAAGTTGCAGGAACTAAACAACACTGGTTGCGTAGAGTTCTTGGCTGAACCTTATTCTCATGGTCTGTCTTCTCTTGTAAACGAGGAAGGATTTAAAGAGGAAGTGAAGCGACAGTGCGCAAAGATGAATGAGTATTTTGGACAGTATCCAAAGGTGCTACGTAATTCTTCGCTCATTTATAGCGACGATATAGGATTGAAGGTTTCTCAGATGGGATTTAAAGGTATGCTGACTGAGGGCGCAAAACACGTGTTGGGTTGGAAGTCGCCACACTATTTATATACTAGTGAGTTGGCTCCTAATTTGAAACTTCTGTTGCGTGACATTAATCTCAGTGATGATATCTCATTACGTTTCAGTAATAAGGACTGGAGTGGATATCCTTTGTTTGCTGACACATATATCAATCGTATTGCTTCGCTACCACAAGAGGAAGAAATCGTCAATATATTTATGGAGCTATCTGCTCTTGGTGTGGCTCAGCCTCTGTCTAGTAATATTCTAGAATTTCTTAAAGCATTGCCAGCATGTGCAAAAGCTCGCAACATATCATTCTCTACACCTACAGAAATTTGTGAAAGTGTTAAGCCAGTTGATTCGCTAAATGTTCCAGATACACTTAGTTGGGTAGACGAGGAGCACGACCTAAGTTCATGGCTTGGTAATCCAATGCAGCGTGAAGCTTTCAATAAATTATATAGTGTTGCCGACCGTGTACGCATAGCTAACGATCCTCGTATAAATCAGGATTGGGATTATTTGCAAGCTAGCAATAACTTCCGTTTCATGACGACTAAGCCAGCTGTTTTAGGTGTTGATAGGGGTATTTATAGTAGTCCCTTTGATGCCTTTACTAACTATATGAATATTCTTGGTGATTTCATCAATAGAGTGAATAATCTTTATTCTACGGATATTGATAATGATGAACTCGAAGGATTGCTCACTACGATTAAAAATCAAGGTGATGAAATAGAGATGAAAGATAAAGAGATTTCACGTCTTCAAGCTAAGATTGAAAAGATAGAAACTGAGATCGATAAGTTTCGTGAAAAGGTAGAAGGAAAGACTACTTCTAAGAGCGATTCTATAAAGAAGGCTACAGTTAAGAAATCTGTCACCAAGAAGGTGGTGAAAGAACCTGTTATGAAACCTGCTAAGGCAAAGTAACTGCGTTCTATTATATTGATGTTATGTTAATTATTAGCTCCATGTGAGCTATTAATCTCGATTTATGGTTGTGGGAAGTCAGTTTAAAACTGACTTCCCTTTTTTATAGAACAAAAAAGTCAGACAGAATCATAATATCTGTCTGACTCTTATTATATATTTTGATTTGCCTATCCTTTATTTAAAATATCTTGAAGCAAATCAGGTAGCTTAATATTGTTGCAATTAATTACGGACAAAGCCTCTTTTCCTTTAGGAGTTAATGAAAAATACATTTGTCGTTTGTCTGTATTTCCTATAACACGCTTAATCATGTCTTTATTTTCTACAGACTTAATCACCTTGGATGTGTTAGATGTTGTCAATCCCAGTGATTCCGCAATCTCGCCAGAAGAAAGTTTATCAGTTTTAGACAGGCTACATAATAGCATGCCTTCATTGAGACATAAGTTATATGTTTTTTCCATCTCACCTTCAAATGCGGATACGGCTCTATATATTTCTCTTATTTTACATAAAGTTTCCATTTCGTTTCTTTTAATTTGTATGTAAAATTACATCTATATGTTGGAAAATAAGTATCTATATTAAATATTTTCCATTTTTTAACGCCGTATATGTATTATGATAATACATTCTTTAGTTGCTTTTTTTTATGACATATGTGAGTCATTTTTCTTCTTCAGTATCAAATCTAAGGGGCAAAACTTCGTAAACGATGATTGCAATAGATTGATACCAACAAATAGTGGAAGTAACAGCCAAAGCATAGATACTAAATATGCCATTACAACGCCAAGGATAACAAGAATCCCTGCTATTCTTCTGATAATATATTCTTTTTCCATAATGATTCTATTTTATAAAAGTATTGAATTGTTCTCTACATCAATTACAAATGCGTGGGCAGGAAAACTGTTTTCTGTATCCTGATTGCATTGATTGACTTTCTCTATAATGAGTGATGATTCTTCTTCTGTGGTGAAACAGAAGAACATAATCGAATTGGTTTTAGCATGACCTGATTTTTCACCAAACCAATTTAATAGTTTAGACTCCTTGTCTTTTTTATATCCAGTTATATCAATAGTGCTAAACCTTTTAACTCCAGCTTGATCGAGTAGCTCAGCTACTCGGTCATGGCTTTCTTTGATACTTAATATGATTGTTAGTTTCATCACGTTGTTACTTTACTTTGTTTTTTAGCATTTTAAAGTATAATAGCGGAACTACGATAAGTGTGAGAACTGTTGATGTGATAGTGCCTCCGATAAGAGATATTGCCAATCCTTGGAATATAGGATCAAAGAGTATTACGATTGCACCAATTACAACACCTCCAGCGGTGAGTAGGATAGGGGTAGTTCTAACAGCTCCTGATTCCACAATGGCCTGTTTGAGCGGAATTCCTTCTTTCAATCGTAAGTCGATGAAGTCGATTATCAGAATCGAGTTACGCACCATAATACCCGCCAGAGCAATGAATCCAATCATGGATGGAGCGCTAAAGTATGCTCCCATAATCCAATGCCCTAAGATAATACCAATAAGCGATAATGGTATGGCTGATAATTGTACTAAAGGCGTTATGAAATTTTGGAACCATGCCACAATCAGTACATATATAATGATTAAAACGAATAAGAACGCAACTCCTAAATCACGAAATACTTCGTATGTAATCTGCCATTCTCCATCCCATTTAAGCGTGAAATTATCCTCTTTGTATTGCTGTTTGGTATATGCTTCTTTGAGTTTGTAACCTTCAGGTAATTTCACCTTTGATAATTGTTTTGAAACATCAGACATTGCATATATTGGACTTTCCAATTTTCCTGCTACATCAGCTGTAACATATACAACTCGTTCTTGATCTTTGCGTGAAATACTTGTGGCTTTATAACCTTCTGTTACTTTTACCAAATCGCCAATAGGTATTGCCATGCCCTGTTTGTTTACTACTTTCATGCTCAGAACATTTGCTATACTTGATTTATCTTTTTCAGGTAATTGCAATACAATATCAATCTGATTTACTGTAGATGGGCGATGTAGTATACCAGCAGGTAGACCAGATAGAGCTGCTCTTACATTTTGCAGCACTTGGGCCTCTGGTATTCCAAGTTTCATCGCTTTATCTTTATCAACAGTAAATTTATACTCAGTCTGATTGGCTTCCACTGTCCAGTCTACATCTACAACGTTATCCGTTTTTGACAGCAGACCTTCTACTTGACGAGCAACATTGATTTGTTTTGCATAGTCAGGACCATAAATCTCAGCAACTATCGTTGACATAACAGGAGGGCCAGGTGGAACCTCTACGACCTTTACATTTGCGTTATATCTTTTACCAATAGCTTGCAAACTAGCACGCATAGATTTTGCTATATCGTGGCTTTGCTCACTACGTTGTCCCTTGTCAGTTAAGTTGACTTGTATATCGGCTACATTATCGCCAGAGCGAAAATCGTAGTGACGTATAAGACCATTGAAACTTATAGGAGCTGATGTTCCAACATACGTTTGATAATTGGTCACATTGGCGTTTTTACTTACATATATGCCTAATTCCTTTGCTACAGCTGCAGTTCGTTCCAAAGTTGTACCTTCTGGCATATCGATAATAACCTGAAATTCATTTTTGTTATCAAATGGCAACATCTTTACTGGTACTGATTTTGTGAAGAACAGTACAAATGTTGCTAGCAGAATAGCTGTTAATGACAACATAAATGTCCATCTTCTTTTTCTACTTTCAAGGAATGGCGTTGTTATCTTAGCGTATATTTTATATATATATGTGTCGTGCAATCCAGTTGAAGATTCCTTTTCTGCTGAACCATTACTCTTGCTTTCTTTAAATCTTAAAAATTTATAGCCAAAATATGGCGTTAATGTTAGTGCTATTAATAATGAGAATGTCATAGCGATGGCTGCACCAATAGGCATAGGACTCATGTATGGTCCCATCATTCCTGATACAAAAGCCATTGGCAATACGGCCGCAATAACGGTTAATGTTGCAAGTATGGTAGGGTTACCCACTTCGTTGATTGCAAAGATTGCGGCTTGAAGTGGAGGCAGATTCTTCATCTTGAAATGTCTATGCATATTTTCGGCAATGACAATAGAGTCGTCTACCACAATACCCGTGACAAAAACGAGTGCGAATAGAGTTATTCTGTTGAGGGTATACCCCAGAAAGTAGTAGGCAAACAGAGTCAGTGCAAATGTAATAGGAACAGACAAGAAGACAACTAATCCTCCGCGCCATCCCATAGCGAGCATCACAAATAATGTAACGGCGATAATCGCAATAACTAAGTGCATCAACAGTTCTGATACTTTGTGTGACGCTGTTTCTCCATAGTTACGTGTTACATCTACGTGGATATCATTTGTGATGACATTCTCTTTCAATTGGTTGACTTTGTTGATAACAGTCTCTGCCAATTTCATGGCGTCTGCACCTTTCTTCTTAGCTACAGAGATTGTTGTAGCCGAATAATCATCAGGCATATTAGCTTTTTCCTTAGCTTCGGCTGCTCCATAACTAAACGAAACATATTGCTTTGGTGTTTCCGGTCCGTCTTCAATGTTTGCTATCTGGTAAAGATAGACAGGCTGATTATCATTTGTACCGACAATCATATTCTTAACTTCATCCTTATTAGCAAAGAAGTTGCCAGTTTGAACAGCGTAAACTTTATCTCCGTTAACAATGTTACCGCTTTCCATCTGAACATTGTTTGCTTGAAGAGCCTGAGAGATTGTTCCAAAGTCTACTTTACTTTCAGCCATCTTGTCTTTATCAAGTATAACCTTTACTTGACGACTTTGACCACCGATAACTTTTACTTGCGCAACATCTGGAATCATCTTGATTTCGTTGCCCACAACTTCTGATACCTGCCTTAGTTCATATCCACTCATTTTGTTGCTCCAAAGCGTGAAAGCCAAAGCTGGAACATCATCAATAGAACGTGATTTGATGAGAGGCATCGTTGCTCCCTGTGGCATGTGATCCATGTTCTTCATGATCTCGTTATACAATTTTACTAAAGACCTTTCTGAGTCTTCTCCAACGTAAAATTGTACTGTGAGCATGCCCATTCCGTTCATAGATGTGGAATAAACATGTTCCACTCCCTTGATGTTAGATACGATTTTTTCTATCGGTTGTACCACTCCAGATTCTACTTCTTTTGGTGTGGCACCTGGGTATCCGATCATAATGTCCGCAGTAGGCACCTCAATTTGAGGATCCTCTTCGCGCGGAATAAAGTATATACTGAATAGACCTAATAGCAAGAATGCAAATACGAGCAATATACTTAGCTTGGATTTGATAAATGCATTGGCTATCTTTCCTGAAATTCCATGTTCCATAGCTCGTGTTTTAGTCTGTTATAATAATTTTTTGTCCATTGTAAAGTTTTACATTGGCACTTTCTATAACTCGATCATTTTCGCTAAGACCAGATAATACAACTACTTGGTCTCCAGTTTCATTACCTAAGCGTACCCAATGCAAAATAGCCTTGTTGTCTTTATCTGCAACATAGACACCTGTAAGTTGGTCTTTTGTTATGATAGATGATTTCTTGACAAGTATTTGTGGTGTTCCACCGTCTGCTTTCTTGTTTGGAATATGAATTCCGGCATACATTCCTGCACGCAGCTTGGCTTTGTCTCTCTGTCCTATAGATATTTTCATTCCATATTGTCCTCCTGTCATAGTTGCTGACGGGCTCAGTTCGCTGATTGAGCCATGGATATTAATGCCCAAAGATTTAATATCTATTTTGACATTGTCACCTACGTGTATATATGCAACATAGTTTTCAGGAACAGAAGCTGTGATGTTCATATCTCCAGACTGTTCTACAGTTAGTAGTTGCATTCCTGGATTAGCAATACTTCCTTCGTCTACGATTTTTTGTGTGATAACCCCAGTGAACGGTGCCTTTATATTCGTATATGCAAGCATAGACTTTACTTCTTTCAATCCTTCACGTGCCATTTGTAAGCGAGCTTTTGCTGAGATATTTTTCAGTGCTACGTTTTCTAATTCTTTGTCTGAAACGCTCTTCTGTTCGTGTAGTGTTTGATATCTTTGGTAATCACGCTGAGCATCTTTTACTGCAGCATCAGCCTCTGTAATCATAGCTCGTGCCTGTGCTTCCTTAGCTTTCAAATCAGTACTGTTGATAACCATGAGGATCTGACCTTTTTTAACAAGATCGCCTTGCTTTACATAAATCTTATCAATATATCCCATTACTTTTGTGCTGATTGCAGCCGTTTGTTTAGCTGAGACCATACCACTGATAAAGATTTCTTCGCTGTTTGTATTTGTAGGATAATATGTTTTTACCCTTACTGCAGTCTCTTCTTTTTCCTTATTTGACTTAGAAGAACATGAAGCAAGAACAGCGATTGCTGCTATGTATAAAAATGTATGTATTTTCATTGTGATAACTGATTGGTTATTAATTAATAATTTGATGTCAGTAATTCTGTATAGTATTTCGTAATGTTATATGACATTATAGCCTGTGCCAATTCTATTCTCTGCTGAGATAATTGTGCCTGGGCAGTGAGAAGATCTGTAGTGCTGACCAACCCTTCTTTAAATCTATTGTTTAGAATTCTAAGAGCTTCAGTTGCTTGCGCTACGCTTGTATCATGTTTTTTGATTTCAGTTTGTAAATCATTCAAATCTCTTAATGTCTTATTTAGTTCTAATCGGCTTTTATCAACAAATTGATTCACTTCTTTATTTATTCTGTCGGTTGTATAATTTGCTGATTTGATTTTACTCATATTTTGATTTCCCGAAAATATGTTCCAAGTGAGAGAAATGCCAGCCATATATGAGTTTTTGTTAAAACCAAATGCTTTAGAGTCATTAAATTGGTAGCTGCCAAATGCGTTGATTTTTGGAAGAAGAGCCATGTTTGATGATTTAGCCATCATCTTTGATGCATTTAAAGCCGTCTTCATAGCCATGATGTCTGATCTGGTTTCAGACAGTTCTGTATTTTCAAATCCATATATTTCTTGTGTCAAAGAGTCTGTTGAATATAGATTTTGCTTGTCTTGAGCATTTCCGGCAAGCAGATTCAATCCTTCAGATGCGTTCTCTATATTACTTGACGCCTTAGAGAGGGCACTCTCAATTGTGTTTACTTGAACTTCTGCATTTAAAACATCTGATTTTTGTACTAATCCTTGTTTATAAAAGTTGTTTACTGATTGATGAATCTGTTTTACATCAGCCAGTGTACCTAGTAATATAAACCTTAGTTGATACGCAAACTGCAATTGCGTGTAGGCCTTTTTTACTTCAAATGTGATATATTTTTTAGTATAAGCCGATTTATATTTGTATACATCTTGTTGAAGTTTAGCCCCTTTACGTGCATAAATCATATCAAGATTGAATATTGGTAGTTTGGCATCAATAGAAGTTCCGTAGTTACGGGTGGCTCCAGGATTATTCAATTTTGATGGTTCAAAGTCTTGCGCTGTGGCAACACCTTGTTGTAATAGGAATCCAAAAGCATTTAATGGATTACTAGTGACCATAGCAGTGTAGTTGACAGACACTTGAGGCAAGAATACAGCGTCGGTTTGATGATAATTTGCGGTAGATATCTTGCCATCCAATTCCGCGATCTGTATGTTGGCATTATTCTTTGCAGCAATGTCAACAACATCTTGCATCGAAATATGATTCCGTTGTTGTGCATGTGTTGTGATTGGGCTGCAAAGAATATACCCGATAGCAATTAAAAAAAACTTCGTTCTGTTCATCTTTTTTCTTGTATGAGGTTTAACGATGTTATTATTCGGAGAGTAGAACATCTTGTATCGCTTTCTCAAATCCGTTTTTAGGCATTGCACCTACAGCCATCTGTGGTGCTCCATTCATAGGGATGAACAAAACTGATGGTATTGACCTTATTCCAAATGCTGCAGCCAAGTCTTGTTCTTGTTCTGTATCTATTTTGTAAACATAGATGCTGTCTTTATACTCTTCGGCAAGTTCTTCCATGATAGGGCTTACAGCCTTGCATGGACCACACCATGTAGCATAGAAATCAATAATCGCTGGTTTATCACCAAGATATTTCCATTCTGTTGGATTCTTTTCAAAGTCAGCTACTTTCTTAAGAAATTCAGCTTTAGTTAATTGTATTGCTTTCATATCAAATCTTTTTTTATGTTTATATTTTCTTGTTAAATGTTATTTCTTTGGTTTGTATGGCTTAATAATGTCTTTGTAAACTTGTCGCTTATCGTTAGACAAAGAGCATCCGCCTGATCCACAGCATGACAAATTTAGAATACCTTGAAATATTAGCAAGGCGCCAAACAATGTAACGATGTTCTCCTTAGAAGTAAAGCCATATATGCATAACATAATTCCAAATACCAATCGCATGATACGTGGTATATTCCAGTTGCTTGCTAGTCGGTTTACCCATTTTGAAGTACTTTCTTTCATATTCATTCTTTATTTATGGTTTGTAATTTCTCGTAGATTATAATTCTAAAAGATATATGTTCCTTAGGAAAACGTTGCAAATATAAGATATGTTTTCTATAAAGCAAAATTTCCAGAGGAAAATATTGCATTAAGGCATAAAGTTTTCTGTTTGCTTTACAAAATACTTTATTTTACTGTATTATTTTAATTATTA
>JAGPJJ010000103.1 GCA_018054505.1 Prevotella sp. | reverse complement strand
TATCAACATTCATAAATCCCGCATCAAGAACCGCTATAATCTTACCTTTTCCTCTATATCCAACAGCATGCAACCTATCACCACCCAATGAAGTTATTTGATTCACAGCAACTCCATATCTACTGTCAGGAATCGTATCCCAACGATTAAATTCCTTTTTAAAGCTAGAACGTGTAGAGTTACTGATTGAATCTGGAGAAGAAAAAACCTGAACTACGTTTTTAACAAAAGGCAATTTCAATAATTTATAAGCATTATTGGGATGACTGCATTTTATCAAAACAGAGTTATTCCATTTACTTTTACCTACAATATGTATTTTCTGATTTGCTGATATAGCTGACAAATAAGCGGGAGATATCGGCAGGTCTGTTGAATCAATCGCTAGGTGTTGCTTTTTACGCCTATCAATAGATCTTTGAGAAAGAAAATCCAACGGTTTATCAAGTCTATAAGGAGTGTTTTTCTTATCTGCAAGTTTAAGTCTAAAAATATAGCATTTGCCTCCAGGATAAGATATCATTTCAGTTTCGTTCACACCAAAAGAGCCCCAAACAACAGATGGGAAAGCCATTAGAATTATAAGGAAAATATATTTGTTCATTAATATTTCATTTAGGTTTCAAGACACAAAAGTAATATATTAAATTGAGAACAGAAAATCATTTTAACAAAAATAGTTATTTACCTTTATTTTATAAATAAAAAATAAAATAATTTTTGTACTTTTGCATCATGGATAATAAACAGGCAACATTAGAGTTAGGAACCAAACCAGTAGGTAAACTACTTATCCAGTATGCTCTTCCAGCTATAGTAGCCATGACCGCTGCTTCACTCTACAACATAGTAGACAGCATCTTTATCGGTCAGGGAGTAGGTCCTTTCGCCATTTCTGGCTTGGCAATAACATTTCCATTCATGAATCTTTCAAGCGCATTCGGAGCGGCTGTTGGTGTTGGATCATCAACATACATATCCGTCAAATTAGGTCAGAAAGATTACAAGACCGCAGAAAACATCCTCGGAAATACTGTTGTTTTAAACTTAATAATTGGAATTACGTTTTCAATTGTATGTCTTACGTTCCTTAACCCAATACTTAGGTTTTTCGGAGCTAGCGACACGACAATTCCATATGCACGAGATTTTATGAGTGTTATTCTTTTAGGAAACGTATTCTCACATATGTATTTCGGAATGAATGCAGTTCTCCGTGCTGGAAGCAAACCGAAACAGGCTATGTTAGCAACGATATTCACCGTGGTGATGAATATCATATTAGATTATTTCTTCATAATGGTATTCCATTGGGGAATAAAGGGTGCAGCCTATGCAACTGTTATTTCACAGGTTTTGGCACTTGTGTGGCAATTATGGGTATTCAGCAATAAAAAGGAATTACTTCATTTCAAGCGTGGCATATATGGATTAAAAAAAGATATTGTTAAGAATATCATTGGAGTTGGTATATCTCCTTTCGCCATGAACGTTTGTGCATGCATTATTGTGATTTTCATCAATCAGCAACTTGTGCATTATGGAAACGATCTTGATGTGGGTGCATACGGAATATCGAATAAGATTGGCTTCATCTTTGTAATGTTTGTTATGGGTGTAAACCAAGGAATGCAACCTATAGCCGGCTATAATTATGGTGCGCAGCAACTTGACAGAATGATGCATGTAGTGAAACTTGCTATTATCGTAGCAACAATCATTATGACCGTAGGTTGGCTCATAGCAATATTCATTCCATACTATTGTTCAAGACTTTTCACCAAAGATGCAACCCTTATTGAACTTGGAATAAAAGCAATTAGAATTAACCTTTTGGCTTTTCCTATTGTAGGATACCAGATGGTAATAACAAACTTTTTCCAAAGTATAGGTAAAGTGAAGATCAGTATATTTCTTTCACTTTCCAGACAATTACTATTACTTCTACCATTGCTAGCTATATTACCGTTAATCTATGGCATCAACGGAGTATGGTACGCAATGCCTACATCTGACGTATGTGCATCTATAATAGCAATATTTATGATGATGTCATATATGAGAAAATTTAAGAACCAACATAAAAACATGATCCATGGAAGACCAGAAGATAATAATTAA
This sequence comes from Prevotella sp., assembly GCA_018054505.1. Classification (GTDB taxonomy): domain Bacteria; phylum Bacteroidota; class Bacteroidia; order Bacteroidales; family Bacteroidaceae; genus Prevotella. Next base: position 5,081 of record JAGPJJ010000103.1, on the reverse strand, counting down.
TATTGGTAGACAAATCGGAAGCGGCGGAAGGCTTATTGCCAAAAAGCTCTCTGAAGAGTTAAACTTTAGTTTTTACGATCGCGAGCTTCTGAATCTTGCTGCGCATGAAAGCGGATTCAGTGAAAAGTTTTTTGAACAGGCTGACGAACACAAAGGCTTTTTCAAATCTCTGCTTAACATTCATATTCCATTGATTGGCGAGAGTAATTTCTATAAGAATGACCTATCACAAGAAAGTCTTTACAAATTTCAAAGTGACGCCATATTAAAAGCTGCAGAGAAAGGTAACTGCATATTTGTGGGAAGAACTGCAGATTATATTCTGCGTGATTTCAAGAATACAATAAATATATTTGTTACTGCAGATATAGACGAAAGAATAAGCCGTGTTAGCGATCGACATAATTTTAAACGCGAAGAAGCAAGAAAATATATCATAGCTAAAGAAGAAGCACGCGCTTCTTACTATAATTACTATACCGGCAAACAATGGGGACATAGTGAAAGCTATGATTTATGTATCAACAGTAGTATGCTTGGTATAGAAAACACAGAAGCATTTATTGCTGAATTAATTAAAAAGCGATTCAAGCTATGAAGAAAATCGGTATTATCAGCGACACGCATGCCTTTTGGGACGAGAAATATGAAAACTATCTCGGAGAATGTGATGAAATCTGGCATGCTGGCGATATAGGTTCTATTGAATTAGCTGATAAATTTGAAAGCATGAAACCTGTTTTCAGAGCTGTCTATGGCAATTGTGACGGCTACGACATACGAATACGATACCCAGAAATACTAAGATTTAAATGTGAAGACGTAGACGTAATGATAAAACACATTGGCGGATATCCTGGTAAATATGATAGTTCTATAAGGAACATGATTTTTTCATCACCACCCGACCTATTTATTTCTGGACATTCACACATATTAAAAGTAATGCCCGACAAATCATTACATCTTTTACATATAAATCCTGGTGCCGCTGGACTCATGGGATGGCAGAAAGAAAGAACTTTAATAAGACTCACAATCGAAGGCAATAAATTCACTGATTGCGAAGTTATTACATTAGGAACAAATAAATCACAATTATAAAAATGAAAACTTATCTTGTTACAGGAGCCGCAGGCTTTATTGGTGCAAACTTTATCAAGTATTTGCTCAATAGAAAATATAAAAACGAAGATATAAAAGTTATCATCCTTGATGCATTGACATATGCAGGAAATCTTGGAACGATAAAAAATGACATAGACAACAAGCGTTGCGTTTTTGTTAAAGGAGACATACGTGACCGCGAACTAGCCGATAAGTTGTTTGCGGAAAACGATATTGACTACTTAGTAAACTTCGCAGCAGAAAGTCATGTAGACCGCAGTATTGAAGATCCACAGCTTTTCCTTAGCGTGAATATCCTTGGTACACAGAATTTGCTTGACGCAGCACGTCGCGCATGGGTTACAGGAAAAGACGAGAATGGTTATCCTACATGGAAAGCCGGCAAACGCTATCATCAGGTTTCTACTGACGAAGTATATGGAAGTCTTGGAACAGAAGGATTTTTCACAGAGACCACCCCACTATGTCCACACAGTCCTTACAGTGCAAGTAAGACAAGTGCCGACATGTTCGTAATGGCCTATCGTGATACCTATCACATGCCTATAACGATTACACGTTGCTCTAATAACTATGGTCCTTATCATTTCCCAGAAAAGCTTATTCCATTAATCATTAACAATATTCTTGAAGGCAAACAATTACCTGTTTATGGTGAGGGATTGAATGTTCGTGACTGGCTATACGTTGAAGACCATTGTAAAGCTATTGATATGGTTGTACGCGAAGGTCGCGAAGGTGAAGTGTATAATGTAGGTGGCCACAATGAAATGACTAACATTGATATCGTTAAACTTACGATAAAGACGATACACGACATGATGGCTAACGACAAGCAACTGAGAAAGGTGTTGAAGAAGCAACAAAATGATGCCAATGGTGATATTGACATCAGCTGGATTAACAATGACCTCATCACACATGTAGCCGACCGTCTTGGTCACGATAAGCGTTATGCCATAGATCCAACAAAGATTAAAAATGAACTTGGCTGGTATCCAGAAACTAAGTTTGCCGATGGTATCGTTAAAACCATAAAATGGAATCTTGAAAACCAGCAATGGATAAATGAGGTTACCAGTGGTGACTACCAGAAGTATTATGAAGATATGTATGGAAATAAATAAGGCTATGAAAAAAATCATGTTATTGGGCTCAGGAGAACTGGGCAAAGAGTTTGTTATAGCTGTTAAAAGAGCAGGAGTTTATGTTATTGCATGCGACCGTTATGACAATGCGCCAGCAATGCAAGTTGCAGATGAAAGAGAAATCTTCAGTATGCTTGACGGAGATGCACTTGAAGCTGCAGTACGCAAACACAATCCAGACATTATTGTACCTGAAATTGAAGCCATTCGTACAGAGAGACTTTTTGATTTTGAAAAAGAAGGCATTCAGGTTGTACCTTCAGCACGTGCAGTAAACTATACAATGAACCGACGTGCCATTCGTGATCTTGCATCTAGAGAACTAGGACTTCGCACAGCAAAGTATTTTTATGCAAAGACTTTTGACGAATTTAAGAAAGCCGCTGATGAAATCGGTTTCCCATGTGTCGTTAAACCTCTTATGAGTTCAAGCGGTCATGGTCAGAGTTATGTGCACAACGATGACGAACTCAAAGCTGCATTCAATGAAGCAATGGAAGGTAGCCGTGGCGATGTTAAAGAAGTAATCATTGAAGAATTTATTGACTTCGATTCTGAGTTCACTCTTCTTACTGTAACACAGAAACATGCTCCTACAATATTTTGCCCTCCAATAGGACATATTCAGAAAAGCGGTGATTATCGTGAAAGTTGGCAGCCTTACCACATTTCTGATGAAGCGTTGAAGCAAGCTCAGCACATGGCTGATGAAGTAACAAAAGCACTTACAGGTTATGGCCTTTGGGGTGTTGAATTCTTTATGACTAAGAAAGGCGAGGTTATATTCTCTGAGTTAAGTCCACGCCCACACGACACAGGTATGGTTACACTTGGACATACAACAAACCTGAGCGAATTTGAACTTCATCTTCGTGCCATTATGGGTTGGCCTATTCCAGCAATACATCTTGAACATTACGGATGCAGTGCTGTTGTTCTTGCAAAAGAAGATGCCGACCATGCTCCTGAATATAATCTTGTAGAGGCACTGAAGGAAGATCGCACACGCGTTCGTATTTTCGGCAAACCAGAACAGCATGTCAACCGCCGTATGGGTGTTGTATTATGCTATGGTGAAGTTGGCGATGATCTCAACGCACTCCGAGACAAAGCAAAAAGAGTTGCTGCCACTATCATTAAATAAAATTGCATGATAAATAACAACGACAATATTGATAACATTACCAAGTTTCTAGACGATGTCTTGAAACTTGGTAATCAACTCTCAATAACTAGAGATGAACAGAAAGTTGTCTTAGCACAAATGCTATCACTTAAGAAAGACGGCAAGACTAAGACTGAAGAATATATCCAACTGGACACGCGCAGCAAAGACCTACAAGCTATATTAGATAAATACAGTCCTATATTCAATGAAAGAATGAAATGGATTAAAGATATAAAGGCCAAGCACGCAAAAAAGAAATAATGAGCTGTAAACTTGGGATGATAATAGAACTGCCTAAGATTTCAGATCCACGTGGGAACCTTACTGTAGCAGAAAGATTCAAGAGTATTCCTTTTGAATTCAAAAGGGTATATTGGACTTATGATGTACCGTCTGGAGGTAACCGTGGTGGACATGCTCATATACATTGTCGTGAATTCATTGTTGCTGTTAGCGGTTCGTTTACTGTTACTCTTAACAACGGGCATGAGAATCAGTGCTACATGCTAAATCATCCTTATCAAGGGCTTCTTGTTGACAAAGGCATATGGCGTACGCTAGAAGATTTTTCTGTAGGTTCTGTATGTCTGGTATTAGCAGAAGACGATTATGATGAAGCTGATTATATCTACGATTACAACGAATTCACACAGCGAACGGAATGTTTGAAATAAGGAAATATACAGCGGACAAAAAAGAAGAATGGAATAAATTCGTAAACAAAGCGAAGAATTCCACATTCCTTTTTGACAGAAACTATATGGATTACCATTCCGATAGATTTAATGACAACTCATTAATGTTCTATAAGAAAGGCAAGCTGTATGCCCTACTTCCTGCACACAAGATAGCAAATATTCTTTATTCACATTTCGGACTTACCTACGGTGGACTGATTATGGACGTGCACGTCACTATCACTAACACGTGCATTCTATTCACAGAACTCAATGAGTATCTGAAAGATCAAGGGTTTAAAAAAGTCATATATCGACCTATACCTTGGATTTATTGTAAACATGCTTCTGAAGAAGACTTATATGCAATATTTTGGAAATGCCATGCCCGTTTGTTGACAAGAAATATAGGAACAACTATATTTATGAATGAACACATGAAATGGCGCAAAGATCATATAAGAAGATTAAAAAAAGCAATGCTTAATGGAGTTGAAGTTATCGCCAATGCAAATCTTGATGAATTTTGGGACATACTTAATGATAACTTAAGACAACGCTTCAATGCCAAACCAGTTCATACTCTTGAAGAGATGAAGCTGCTTAAATCCAGGTTTAAAAAGAATATTATTCAATATAATGCTTATAAAGACGGCAAAATCATCGGTGGCATAACATTCTATATAATGGGAAGCGTCATTCATGGTCAATATAGTTCTACTAATTCTATTGGAAAGGAATTAGGAGCCATGGAAGCTATCTATGATAGAGTTATGTATCATGATTATCCTGATTATCAATACCTTGACTTTGGAAGTTCAACAGAAAATGATTGCAGTGTCATCAATGATGGACTCATCGCCCACAAAGAGGGATACGGAGGCAGAGGCGTTGTATATGATACGTATGAATGGAAACTATGATAATTGATTATCTGTCATTAAAGAGTATTACCTGCAT
>JAGPJJ010000102.1:3178-7216 GCA_018054505.1 Prevotella sp. | reverse complement strand
GAATGGCTGTTAGAACAATATCCAACAATCGAATATGTACTGACCATGTCTCTGCAAACCAATTATTGGTTACAGAAATTAGGATTCTATGGCGACGACGAGAAATTCATTGAAGAGGCTCAGCCTCGTCGTAAAGGTTTTGAGGATATGTCAGCACCTTTCTATCAACCAGTGAATGGAAAGGCTTTCGAATCCATCTGCGGCAATATCTATAACGCAAAAAATCATCCTGTCAAAGTGATACCCATCCTTGCAGCTAAGGATTATCCACTGAAAGGTAGAAACGAGCTTTACACAGAGGCTTACGAAAAAATAAGAAACTATTTTCGCAAATCATAGATTATCGCACTACGATTTATACCATTCACATTATATGTATTGACATAAGATAATGCAGCTCTAGATAATAGTAGTGTTGCTAGTAATTAAATGCTTCATTATCTTATTTCACTATTTCATATTTTAATACGCAACCGTTCCTTCTATCGGCATCAGCTCCTTGACAATCTGCAGAATAAGGACTTCCATCATCAGGATGCTTACACAGATAGCGCTGCGTCTTCATAGACAGAAGCATAAACTGATTATCTAGCATATCCTGCCATACAAAATCTTCTACCTGATTCTTGTCTGTAGTGAATCTTACATCTCCAGACATTCCAATTCCAGCAATATACAAATATCGTCCGTCTGCACATTGTAAATTCACCTTTCAAGCTTATCTCCGCTTAATTTATCCCGTCCGTTCCGAGTAGCTATCGGGCTTTAGTTTGTCGTGCAAGCTAACCCACGGACATAGACCTTTATAAAGTTTCTGTTCATCAGAGCAGATGTTTGCGCCGGCTTCTTTCAGATTCCAACTCGCGATGGACACCCTTGCCTTAGGCTGTAGCTTTTCTTCCACTACTAGGGCAACTTGGGGACTTGCACCCGTTAGCTGATGCGCATGCCGAGCATACACATAAGAAGGGCTTGCCTCACGGCAAACCCTTCAACCTATATTATAGGGAAAAATGTATAGGTATGAATTACATCTTACTTATTATTCCCAATTCCGTAGCCTTGATAAACTCAACAATGTTGCGTATCTCAGCGCTGTCAGAAACCTGTTCGGTTATCTGAATTACAGCATCAAAGATACTTGTCTGTCCATGAAAGACAAGACGATAGGCATTGGCAATATGTTTTTGTATCTTACTATCTATGTTATACATATTCATCATAGTGGTATTTGGTCCACTATAAACAACAGGCTTTCCTCCTGCAATGATATAAGGAGGAACATCCTTAGAGAATGTAGTTCCTGCCTGAATCATAGAATAATCACCTACGCGTGTCTTTGCATTCTCGATAACACTTGAACTAAAAATAGCTCCATTACCAATAATGCAGTCACCAGCTATTTTGGTACCATATCCAAACACACAGTTGTTTCCAACCTTTGTGTCGTGAGAAATATGTGCACCCTCCATGAGGAAGTTATCATTACCAATAACAGTACTTGCACCCTCATGTGTAGCACGGTTAACAACAACATTCTCACGTATTATGTTATTATCACCTATAATGAGTAGACTCTCTTCTCCACGGAAACTGAAATCTTGTGGAAGAGCTCCCAATACGGCACCTTGGAAAACCTTATTTCCGTTACCCATTCTCGTACCGTTCAAAATGCTTGTGAAAGGATAGACAATACAGTCATCACCTATCACAACATCATCTTCGATATAAGAAAATGGATATATCTTGCAGTTGTTCCCAATCTTTGCCTTTGGAGAAACTTCTGCGCGTGGACTTATTTCACTCATAATATTACAACCCCTACTCTTCTAGAAAGAAGATGCCCAGATTTACTACGGGGTATATCTGGTTGTGTTATTATTCTTTTATACAACGCTTATCTGCAAATTGCTATTTAGCGCCTCCGCCAAGAGCATAATACAGATTCACTACAGCCTGCATCTTATAGAAATCATCGGCAACCTTTGATAACTCTACATTAAGTAGACTACTCTGTGCCGTTATAACCTCAAGATAAGTACTTCCAGCACTTGCCATAAGTGCCTTTGTATCTTCAACATTCTGTTTTAGAACTTCAACCTGCTTAGCCTCTATGTTAGACTTTTCGGCAGATGAATTATAAAGCACAAGAGCATTGCTAACTTCACTTCCTGCAGTAAGAATAGAATTCTGCCAAGTGTTATAAGCTTGTTGATATTCAGCCTGAGCAACCTTCAATCCTGCAACCAGCTTTCCATTTTGGAATATTGGCTGAGTAAGAGAACGTACAGCTGTGAGCAACAACTTACCTGGATTAACGATGCCCATACCACTATTATTTGTGAAAGCTCCACTAGCATTGATATTTAATGCAGGATAGAAACGACTTCGTGCAGTCTCTATATTATAGAAGCACTGAGCAAGTTTCATCTCTGCAGAATGAACATCGGCACGATTATTGAGAAGCTGCACACCAACTCCTGTAGAGAAGTTTGATGGTAGACTCTGTTCATCTATCTTTCCTCTGCTAATGCTCTGAACTTGCTGTCCCAAAAGTAAAGATAATGAATTTTCAGTTTCACGAATCTGTCTTTGGATATCGGCCTTCTGAGTAAGAACAGAATAATAATTTGATTCAGCTCTTTGAACACCAGTAGAACGAACGCCAATAACAGCATTCTTCTGCAACTTCATAATATCCCATGTATTCTTAGTAAGTCCCTCCATGTCGTTGACAATTTCAAGTTGCTTGTCAAGCATGAGGAGAGAATAATACATGTTGGCGATGTTTGCAATAAGATTTGTCTGTACTGCTACCTGATAATCTTTAGTCTGAAGCAAAGCTACCTGAGCAGAACGCTTTGATGACAATAGAGTTCCAAAAAGATCAGAACTCCAACTTGCTGTTATAGGCATACTGTAGATCTGATTAGCCTTTCCCCCATTCCATGAAGAAAGTGTTCCTTGAGGAGAAAAACTTAATGAAGGCAGGAATGCTAGTTTGGCAGCCTTTAACTGAGCCTCAGCCATCTGAACATTCAACGCAGCATTAAGCAGGTTAGTATTATGAGCCAAACCTGTTTCTATCAATGATTGCAAATGCGAATCTGTAAACACGCTACGCCAAGGAATATTTGCAAAACTTGTGGTATCGGTCACAGCAAGGGTGTCAGAGTCTGACATGGCATCACGCATGATTCCGCTAGTTTTAATATCTGGACGCTCATATTTACCATACAAGCTCTTGCAGCCACTCAATGTGAGTGCTGCAAGACCAAGTATTATAATATTGTTATTTTTAATTTTCATCATACTGAATCTTTAGTTTTTTGGTGAAACTGTTGACTTAGTTTTTGCATATTGTGCCAGTTCAGAAGCATCTTCAGCATTCTCCTCATCTTCAAACTTGAGCGGAGTCAACTTCTCTTGCAACCACTGGAACAAGGCAAATAACGCAGGAACAACAAATACCTGACATAATGTACCTATAAACATACCTCCAACAGCTGCGGCACCCAAAGTCTGGTTACCATTCTTACCAACACCTGAAGCAAACATCATTGGAAGCAAACCTACAACCATGGCAAGAGATGTCATAAGGATAGGACGCAAACGTGCTCCAGCTCCTAGGATAGCTGAGTATTTTATAGCCATACCCGTGCGTCTTCGTTCAAGAGCAAACTGCACAATAAGGATGGCATTCTTTGCTAACAGACCGATAAGCATAATTAGCGATATCTGCATATAGATATCATTGGAATGACCAAATATCAACGTGAAGATAAAGGCTCCAGCCAATCCAAACGGTATTGAAAGAAGTACAGCCAAAGGAAGGATGTAACTTTCATACTGCGCACTTAGAATCAAGTAAACGAATACAAGACAAAGTACGAATATCAATGCTGTTGAATTACTACTCTCTGCCTCAGAACGAGTCAAACCTGAATAATCATAACTATAACCTTCAGGAAGAGTATTCTGTGATACTTCCTTTATAGCCTGCATAGCCTGACCAGATGAATAACCTGTCTGTGGAGT